>NZ_CAUVXO010000028.1:6380-8140 GCF_963555865.1 Protofrankia sp. Cr1 | reverse complement strand
GGTCAACCATTGTCAGATCCGGCAGCTCCAGGCTCCGCGGGGCTGCCGTCTCACCCCATCGAAGGGACGTTGCGGTGACCACGATTCCGCTGGTGGATCTGGCGGCTGCGCAGGCCGAGATCGCCGAGGAGGTGCGGGCCGGGTTCGACGAGGTGCTCGCGACCACCGCGTTTGTCGGTGGAAAACACGTTTCGGCATTCGAGCGCGAGTACGCCGACTTCTGTGCAGTCGGGTACTGCGTGGGTGTGGGCAACGGTACCGACGCGATCGAGCTGGCGCTGCGGGCGGCCGGTGTCGGTGCGGGCACCGCGGTGAGTGCTGCGACCGGTACCACTGGCGGCGTTGACGAGGTCGTCATCCCGGTGAACACCTTCGTGGCTACCGCCGAGGCCGTGGTCCGTGCGGGCGCGCGGCCGGTGTTCGTCGACGTAGACGACGATCATCTGCTCATGGATCCGGACGCGGTGGGCGGGGCGTTGACCGACCGTACCCGCGCGGTGATCCCGGTCCATCTGTACGGGCAGGCCGCGCCGGTGGAGCAGATCGCGGCCGCGTGCCGCCCCGACACCATCGTCGTCGAGGACGCCGCGCAGGCACAGGGCGCCGTCCGTGGTGGACGGGCTGCCGGCGGGTTGGGACTGCTGGCGGCCACCAGCTTCTACCCGGGCAAGAACCTGGGCGCGGCCGGCGACGCCGGTGCCGTCCTGACCGATGATGCCGAGCTCGCGCGCAAGGTACGGCTGCTGGGCGCGCACGGCAGCGAACGCAAATACGTGCACGAGTCGCTGGGTTTCAACTCGCGGCTCGATACCCTGCAGGCCGTTGTCCTGCGGGCCAAGCTGGCCAGGCTGGCCCGGTGGAACCAGGCGCGGGCCGCCGCGGCGCTGCGCTACGACGAGCTGCTCAGTGGGGACTCCCGGGTCCGGCTACCGGCGACACTGCCGGGTAACGTCCATGTGTGGCACCTCTACGTGGTCCGTGTTCCCGACCGGGACGCGGTGCTGGCACGGCTGCATGAACAGGGTGTGGGAGCCGGGATCCACTACCCGGTGCCGCTGAACCTGCAGCCGGCCTTTGCGGGCCTCGGCTACGGTGCCGGTGACTTTCCCGTCGCCGAAAAGGCGGCCGGGGAGATCCTTTCTCTGCCCTTGTACCCGCACATCACCCCCGAACAGCAGGAGCGGGTGGCCGAGGAATTGCGGAGAGCACTGTCATGACAGGGGCCGTTTTCGTCCATCCTCACGGCCTGTGCGAGAGCGACGACGTGGGTCCGGGAACCCGGGTCTGGGCGTTCGCGCACGTGCTGGCCGGTGCCGTGATCGGCGCGGACTGCAACATCTGTGACCATGTGTTCGTCGAGTCCGGCGCCCGGATCGGCGACCGGGTGACGGTGAAGAACGCGGTGCTCGTGTGGGACCTGGTCACCGTGGAGGACGATGTCTTCCTGGGTCCGAACATGGTCTTCACCAACGACTTCCGGCCGCGTGCCGAGGTCAAGAAGACCCGGGACGCGCTCACCCCTACGCTGATCCGCCGTGGTGCGACGATCGGTGCCAATGCCACGATCGTCGCCGGGGTGATCGTGGGCGAGTACGCGTTCGTGGCTGCCGGAGCCGTCGTCGTCCGGGATGTACCCGCGTACGCACTGGTCGCGGGCAATCCCGGACGGGCCCTGGGCTGGGTCTGTGCCTGTGGGGAACGGCTTGATTCGCAGCTGCGCTGCGTGGCCTGCTCGAAGGCTTACAAGCCGGCTGCCGATA
>NZ_CAUVXO010000028.1:4446-5933 GCF_963555865.1 Protofrankia sp. Cr1 | reverse complement strand
CGCCTGCCGGTGGCTCGATGCCCTCCGCTGTTTCCGTGCCGTAGGACTGCTGCGGCTGTTCCGATGTTGATCGGGCCAGCCGCAGCAGCGGGAACAGCAGTACGACGCAGACGGCCAGCCCGGCGAGGGGGAGCAGGACCAGTCGGGCGGCGTCCCCGTGTACCACCGTGCCAAGGCCCACCATGACCAGGACAAGGGCAGTGGTCGCGACGGCCGGCCGGCCGCAGTACCGCAGGGCGGCGGTGGGGCGGACGTCCGCCCGCGCAATGGCGAATATGAACGCCGGGCCTACGACCACCACGGCCACCGCGGCCTGGGCGAAGGCGACACCACCGATACCGGCCGTGTGTGCACCGACGAGCAGGGCCGGGGTGAGGACCACCAGCCAGACCCCCTGGACGGCGAAGATCGCGCGAGACCGGCCGGCACCCACCAGCAGGTCGTAGGCCAGTTCGGCGGCGACCCGGGCGGCCCCGAGGACCGCGAGCCAGCGCAGGGCGTCGGCGGCGGCATCCCACTTTGGTCCGTAGACGGTGCGGATCACCGGCCCGGCGAGCACGGCGAGGATCGCGCAGACCGGCAGCGTGGCCGCCATCAGCAGCGCGATCGAACGGGCGAACGCGTCGCTGAGCGCACGGCGATCGGCCGACAGCCGGGCGAACGCCGGCATGGCCACTCTGCGCACGGCCAGGGAGAACATGTTGACCGGCCAGCTCGAAAGGTTGAACGCCAGCATGTAGAAACCGAGCGCCACCGGTCCCAGGACGGCGCCGACGACGACATAGTCGACGTTGAGCACTCCGAAGACCAGCAGACTTGAGCCGGCCAGCGGGAGACCGAAGTCCAGCAACGCGCGGACCTGACTCCGGTCGAAGCCGAACCGGATCTGTGCTCCGGCGAAGATGAAGATCAGGGTTGAGGTGGTGATGTTACCGGCCAGATAGCCGATGGCCAGGCTCCACGCGCCATGCCCCAGGACGGCCAGTCCGATCGTGGCGGTCGTGTTCACGACGAGTCCAGCAAGGTCGGCGACCATCCGCCGGTCCTGCTGGAAACCGCGGGTGAGCAACGCCGCGGGAACGGAAGCCAACCCATCGACAATCATGCTGGCCGCCAGCACCCGGACCAGGTCGGTCGCGGCGGCTGAGCCGAGCAGGCTTGCGATGGCCGGTGCCAGCACCAGGGTGAGCAGAAAAAGTCCGGTGCTGAACCCGGTCGACAACGTCTGTACGGTCGGGGCGATCAGGCGAGGGTTCCCCGGCCAACGCACGATCGCGAGGGAGACGCCTAGTTCGTTAATGGACAGCAGCGCATTCAGGACGACCAGCGCGACCGCGAAGTCGCCGTAGTCCGACGGGCTGAGGAGCCGGGCGAGGACGACCCCGGTAACGACGGTGCCCAGGCGGCTGAGTGCATTGTTCAGGACGCTGAAGCCGAGGCCGCGTCGGACGGCCCCGCCGAGCCCCGCTCCGGTGCCCTCGCCTTCG
>NZ_CAUVXO010000028.1:0-3805 GCF_963555865.1 Protofrankia sp. Cr1 | reverse complement strand
GGCGCCCTGGTTGTTGGCGGAGGGACCCTGAGCCGGTTCGGCCAGGGTCGGCGGGGATGGCACCCCGGGTGTTGACGCGTGTGCCGGCATGTGCGGCATGGTTCCCCCATCTGCGACTGGCCGGTCGGTGTCGCGGCCATGCTGTGACGCTCATCGAAGCACGGTTCTGCTATGGTCTATGCCGATCATCTTTAATATCGTCGTTGGCATCAGCTGGAAACAACACGACGACAACGCCGTGTTGCCTCGTTGCTCCGTCCGGGACGGCTGTGCAGTGCGCACTCCCGGAGTGAATCGCGTGAGGCGATGGATGCATCACCGTCGGCGACGGTACTGCTTCCGGGCATATGCAGCGTGTTCATTGCGCATCGGTCGCGTCGCCAGCAGGCGATCATTTGAATCGGTGTCCCGACCAAAGGATATGTCTATATGACGACCTCCATTCGTCCTTCGCGCGGGGTTACCGGTCGATCCGCGCACGGGTCCGGTCGGGCGTGGCGGCCAAGGGGCCGACACGCGTTCGATCACGGCTTTTCCGCGACGGGCACGGTTCGGGTTCCCGGGGCACGCGGCGGCGGTGGGTACCACCGGTATTGGCCTCGGGTCGTAGCGGTCCTGCTCCTGGGCGCGGTGGGGCTCGCGGCCGCTGGCTGCGCCGGTTCCGTCGGGGACAGGCCGAGGCCTTCGGCGAGCCCGACCCCACGGGCGCAGTCGCAACTGATCTCCCTTTGGGACAACGACGCGAAGCCCGTGCCCGAGGCTGATCCGGACCCCGCCGCGGTCGAGGTCGGGCTCCGGTTCCGTGTCGACATCCCGGGCGAAATCCTTGGAATACGGTTCTACAAGGGCCCCGACAATATCGGCGACCATACGGTCAGTCTGTGGTCAGGTGCCGGTGAGCGACTGGCCACCGCCACCGCCACCGGCGAAAGCGACACCGGCTGGCAGGTGGTGATGTTGGCCAGGCCCGTGTCGGTACAGGTGGCCACCACGTACACGGCCTCGTATTTCGCGCCGACGGGCCATTACTCGGCGACCCCCGAGTTCTTCGATCAGGTCGTGCCGGTCAGCGGGCCGTTGCGCGTCGCCGGGGCGACCAGCGGGGTGTACCACTACGGCGGCGGCTTTCCTGAGACGACCTACCGCGACTCCAACTACTGGACCGACGTCCTGTTCCGACCGGCGTCGCAGTCCTCAGGTGAGCCCGCGGCTACTCCTGTGACTCCGGTCTCATAACGCATGGTTATCGTAGCTGGCGCGCGTCCGTCGAGCGTGCATTGATCATTAGGATGATCGGTTGGATGTACGGCGGCAATCCGGGTCGACGTGCACCGGCGCCGCCCACTGCCCGCCTGCCCACTGCCCGCCTGCCCACTGCCCGCCTGCCCACCTGGGCGGGCCGGCGGCGCGGTCCGCTCTCATCGCAGGGCGTTCATCTTCCTGAGCTCAAATAGTGGCGGCGAGGGGCGCGGCTTGGTATCGTGTTGGGTTGTTGTCGCTTGTCGTGCATCGGCACGAAAAGCTCCAGTGCCCTTCTCGCTCTGATGTCGGCCGTGTATCTTGGACCTGATCCGGTGTCGGCGCAATGCTGACCCGCGCTGGGGGGCGAGGGCACGAGTGTACTTTTCGGATTTCATCGGGGTTCTTGTCCGTCGCTGGTATATCCTGATCATCGGGATTATTCTGACTGGCCTGGCCGGGGTGGGCGTGCACGCCACCATCGGTCCGACATTCGAAGCCCATGCGGCGGTGGTGGTACTTCCGCCGACGTCGGACTCCGGTACCACCAGCACGGCGGGGAGCCGAAACCCGTATCTGTCCATTCCGCTGGGTAACACCGCAGACGTTCTTACTCGGATCATGGCGACCGAAGGCGTTCGACAGGAGCTCAAGGCCGCACACGCCACCTCGCCCTACACCATCGCGCTGGTGGCCGACGGTTCTCCGGTTCTCGAGATTGCCGCCACGGACACTTCACCTGCCGCCGCGACCAACACCGCCTCCGTGCTGGTGAAGGTGGCCGGGACCGAGCTTGAAAAGCTGCAGGTCATGCAGAACGTCCCGAAGAGCGCAATGATCCGGGCCAGTCAGCTTATTTCCCCGACCGCGCCCGATGAACTCCATGGGAGCCAGACCCGGGCGCTACTCGGTGTAGTCGCGCTCGGTGGCATTCTATCGGTCACGATGTGTTTCGTCGCTGAGGGGGCCTTTACCGGCCGGCGCGCGGCCTTGGCCGCCGTGGTCCGCGGCCGGCGTACCGCCGGCTCGCGGGGGGATGCGGGTTCGAAGGGTGCCGCCCGGTCGCGGGGCGGTTCCCGTAAGTCCGGGACGTCCGCCAAGGGACGCGGCGTCGATGATCTGGAGGAAGACGACAGCGGCGACCCTGGTTCCGAGGATCTGGAGGAGTTGGACTGGGATGACGAGGGGGACGACGAGGCGCAGGGCCCGGTGCAGCCACGGGACACACGTGAGACCACGATGGTTCTGGTAGGCCTGCGTCGCCGTTCCGACAAGTAGGCCGGCCAATGCATGGTCTGCCCTTCGGTATCGCCCGGCGCGTGTCGCCCCGTGTTCATCTGCCATATGTGGATGTCACCTCTTTGTTATCGCTTTATGTTCTGCTCCTTCTCGGTATTCCGTCACAGCTGATCTTCGGTCCTCTTGGTGCCGCAGGTACGCCGGCCAATCTGTTGGGAATGGTCTGCCTGTTCTGGTGGATCCTCGCGGTCATGCTGCCCTTCGGGGGTGTGGCATCGGGGCCACAGCCGGTCCGTATTGCGATGGTGTTCCTGTCCGCCATGGTGTTGGGAAGTTACGCGGCTGGTGCGATGCGGCCGGATATCGTCCCCGAGGAACTCCGCGCCGCCGACCGTGGATTATTGCTGTTGGCGACCTGGGCCGGTGTGGCCCTGATAACCGCGGACGGCATCCGGTCGTGGAGCCGGTTGGACGATCTGATCGGCCGTCTCATCGGGATGGGTGTCTTCCTCGCGGTCCTCGGTATGCTGCAGTTCTCGATCGGCCTCAACATCGCCGGCTACATCCACGTTCCGGGTCTGCGGGTCAACGGGACCCTCGATCTCATCTCCGCCCGGTCGATATTCCGCCGGATCACCGGGACCGCGAGCCATCCGATCGAGTTCGGTGTGGTACTGGCGATGCTGTTTCCTCTCGCACTGAGCCGCGCGTTTGCCGCACCGCCGGGGAAGGTGAAGATGCGGCGGTGGTTCGCCGCGGGCAGCATCGGTGTCGCGCTGCCCATGTCGGTGTCACGGTCGGCAATTCTTGCCATCGCGGTGGTTGCCCTTTTCATTATCCCGAGCTGGGACCGCCGGCGGCGCCTGGCCACGCTCAAGGTGATGCCGCTGTTTCTCGTCGGCATGCGACTGATGATTCCCGGACTGCTTGGTACGATCACGAGCCTGTTCACAAACATCAGCAACGACCCGAGCACCAAGGGCCGGACCGAGGACTATGCGGCGGCCGCGAAGTACATTGCGTTGCATCCGCTGTTCGGGCGGGGTTTTCGTACGTTCATCCCGAGCATGTACCGGTTCCTGGACAACCAGTATCTGATGACCATCGTGGATGCCGGGCTGATCGGCCTGGTCCTGTTGCTGTTGACCTTCCTGATCGGAATCTTCACCGCGCGCGGTGCACGCCGCCGTAACGACGACCCCATTCGTAAGGATCTTGCCCAGGCGGTTGCGGCGGCCATCGCCGCGGCAATGGTCAGCTTTGCGACCTTTGACGCACTCAGCTTCCCGATGTGTGGTGGGCTGCTCTTCCTGTTGATCGGTCTCGC
>NZ_CAUVXO010000027.1:18010-28264 GCF_963555865.1 Protofrankia sp. Cr1 | reverse complement strand
GTCGACCTCAGCCGTTTCAACCCCGGCCGTTGCCACTTCGGCCACGGTCGGGTCCTGTTCGGTCACGGTGGTCTCGCTCACCGGTCCACCTCCTGTTCCGGGATGCCGCCCACCGCCTGCGCGGTCGCGTCCTTCCAGGCCATCCACGACAGCAGGGCACACTTGACCCTGGCCGGGTATTTTGACACGCCCGCGAAGGCGACCGCGTCCTCCAGCACATCTTCGTCCGGCTCGACGGTGCCGCGCGACTGCATCAGTGCCAGGAACTCCTGGCCCAACTCCAGCGCCTCGGTCACGGACCTGCCGATCACGAGATCGGTCATGACACTCGCCGACGCCTGGCTGATCGAGCAGCCTTCACTCTCGTAGGAGACGTCCGCGACCTTACCGTCGGACACCTTGACCCGTAGGGTCACCTCGTCCCCGCAGGTCGGGTTGACGTGGTGAACCTCGGTGTCGAACGGCTCGCGCAGCCCACGGTGGTGCGGGTTGCGGTAGTGGTCCAGGATGATCTCCTGGTACATGGAGTCCATTTTCACGTCCCGAAGAACCTCCGCACATGCCCCAGGCCTTCCACGAGTGCGTCGACCTCACCGCGGGTCGAGTACAGGTGGAAGGACGCCCGTGTCGTGGCCGGGACGCCGTAGCGCACGCAGACCGGGCGGGCACAGTGGTGCCCCACCCGCACGGCGACGCCCCGCTCGTCGAGCAGCTGGCCGACGTCGTGGGGGTGCAGCGGCCGGTTGTCGGATCCGGTGAACACGAACGAGATGGCGCCGCCCCGGTCGACCGGGTCCGGCGGCCCGATGATCCGCAGGCCCGGCACGGTGGCGAGCTGACCGAGGGCGTAGGTGGTGATGTCGTGCTCATGGGCGGCGACCGCGTCCATACCGAGCTCGGTGAGGTAGTCGACCGCGGCACCGAGGCCTACGGCCTGGGAGATCATCGGCGTACCGGCCTCGAACCGGTGCGGGGGCACCGCATAGGTCGACGCCTCCATCGTCACCGTCTCGATCATCTCGCCGCCGCCGAGGAACGGCGGCATGACCTCCAGCAACTCGCCCCGGCCCCACAACACGCCGATACCGGTCGGGCCGCACATCTTGTGGCCGGTGAAGGCGAGGAAGTCCACCCCGAGCGCGGTCACGTCGATCGGCATGTGCGGCACTGACTGTGATCCGTCCAGGACGGTCAGCGCGCCCACCGCACGGGCGCGGGCGACCAGTGTCGCCACCGGATTGACCGTGCCGAGGATGTTCGACTGGTGCACGAACGAAACGACCTTCGCCCGCTCGGTGATCACCTGATCGAGGTCGGTGAGGTCGAGCCGGCCGTCGTCGGTGAGACCGATCCAGCGCAGCGTGGCCCCGGTCCGCCGGCACAGCATCTGCCAGGGCACCAGGTTGGAGTGGTGCTCCATCTCGGTGATGACGACCTCGTCGCCCGGCCCGAGGCGGAAGCGCGCCGCCTCGGGGCCGGCGAAGGCCGCGTTGCTCATCGCGTAGGCAAGGAGGTTCAGCGCTTCGGAGGAGTTCTTCGTGAAGACGACCTCGTCCCGCCGGGGTGCGCCGATGAAGGCCGCGACCCGGTCGCGGGCGGACTCGTACAGCGCGGTCGCCTCCTCGGCGAGCACGTGGATGCCGCGGTGGACGTTGGCGTTGTGCTGCTCGTAGTAGTCCCGCTCGGCGTCGAGGACACGGGTGGGCTTCTGCGAACTGGCCGCGCTGTCGAGGTAGACCAGCGGCCGGTTGTCATGAACGCGCCGCGCCAGGATCGGGAAGTCCTTGCGGATCCGCTCGACGTCATAGGCCAACCTCGGCTCGCCCGTCCCCCCGGTCCTCAGATCATTTGCAGGGACGGGCGCGTCCCTCACGCCGGTCATCGTCACGCCGCCGTCCCGGCCGGCTCGCTCGCCTTGACATACCGGTCGTAGCCACCGTCCTCCAGGACCGCGGCAAGCTCGGGGCCACCGGAGTCGACGATGCGCCCACCGGTCATCACATGGACGAACTCCGGCTTCACATAGCGCAGGATGCGGGTGTAGTGGGTGATCAGCAGAATGCCGGTCTCCCCGGCCGCGCGGACGGACTCGATGCCGGCGGAGACGATCCGCAGCGCGTCCACGTCCAAGCCCGAGTCGGTCTCGTCCAGGATGGCGATCTTCGGCTTGAGCAACGCCATCTGCAGGATCTCGTGCCGCTTCTTCTCACCGCCGGAAAAGCCCTCGTTGACGCTGCGCTCGGCGAAGGCCGGGTCCATCTCCAGGCCCGCCATGGTGTCACGGACCTCCTTGACCCACGTACGCAGCTTCGGCGCCTCGCCGCGCACGGCCGTCACCGACGAGCGCAGGAAGTTCGACACCGACACGCCGGGAACCTCGACCGGGTACTGCATGGCGAGGAAGACACCGGCACGGGCGCGTTCGTCGACGCTCATCGCGAGGACGTCGACCCCGTCCAACGTCACCGAACCACTGGTGATCGTATACTTGGGGTGACCGGCGATCGAGTACGCCAGCGTCGACTTACCGGAGCCGTTCGGCCCCATGATCGCATGGGTCTCGCCACGGCGGATCGTCAGATCCACGCCGCGCAGGATCTCCCTCCCCTCGGTGGAATCGGTCTCCACCGAGACATGGAGGTTACGGATCTCAAGGGTCGACACTTGATCAGTCTCCTATATACCGCTGCCGCTATATACCGCTGTATGCCGCTGTGTGCCGCCGTATGTCGCCGTATCCAGCTATGACGGCCCGACGTCGACGAGCACGTCGTCACCGTCGATCTGCACCGGATAGACGGGCACCGGCTCGGTTGCCGGCAACCCGATGGGTTCACCTGTGGCGAGGTCGAACTGCGAGCCGTGCAGCCAGCATTCGATCCTCGCGTCCTCGACCTCACCGTGGGAGAGCAGCACCTCGGCGTGGGAGCACTCGTCGCGGATGGCAAAGACCTGCCCGCCCGCCAGCGCCAGGCATACCGGCTCCCCGTCGACCTCGACGCCGAGCGCGGACTCCTCACGCAGGTCGGACAACGCGCATACGCGCTGGAAACCGCCCACTAGACGACCCCGTCCAGCTCCGCCTCGACCGCCGCGGTGATCCGGTCCCGGAGAGACTCGATCTCGATCCGGTCGACGATCTCGGCGAAGAAGCCCCGGACCACCAGGCGCCGCGCCTCGTCCGCCGGGATGCCCCGCGCCATCAGATAGAACAGCGCCTCGTCGTCGAAACGCCCGGTGGCACTGGCGTGGCCGGCCCCGATGACCTCGCCGGTGGATATCTCCAGGTTCGGCACCGAGTCCGCCCGCGCACCATCGGTGAGAACCAGGTTGCGGTTCAGCTCATAGGTGTCGGTACCCACCGCATCCGCTCCGATCACCACGTCGCCGATCCACACCGCGTGCGCGCCGGCGCCCTGAAGCGCGCCCTTGTACGCGACCCGACTACGACACGACCGCGGGCCGTGATCGACGAGTAGGCGGTGCTCCTGGTGCTGACCGGCGTCGGTGAAGAACAGCCCGTAGAGCTCGGCGTCCCCGCCAGGCCCGGCATAGGTGACGGTGGGCGACAACCGGACGAGATCGCCACCGAGAGTCACCGTAAACGAACGGAACCGGGCGTCGCGGCCGACCCTGGCCGCGTGCGCGGCGACGTGCACCGCACCCGCGTCCCAGTCCTGCAGCGAGACGAAGGTCAGTGACGCGCTGTCACCAATCGACAGTTCCACGTTACCCGCGAAGATAGCCTGCCCGGTGTGGTCGAGCACCACCGTGACCGAGGCGAACGCCCCGACCTCGACCACCAGATGGGCGTAGGCGATACCGCCGGAACCGTGCAACCGGACGATCACCGGGGTGTCGGGAGTCGCCTGCGCGGGCACAGTGACCACGACAGCATGCTCGGCCCGGGTCATCGCGAACGCCGACACGCGGTCGGCCGGAATCAACACCCGCCCGACCCGGGCATCGTCGACGCCGACATGTTCGACCGTGACAGGCTCGGGTGCCTCGACATTCACGGCAAAGGTGGCGTCGGCGTCCGGGCCGGCGAGCAGGCCGCCCAGTCGGCGCAGCGGGGTGAACCGCCACTCCTCCTCGCGACCGGTCGGCAGCGGATGCGCCTGCGGGTCGCGGGAGCGCACCGGACGCGGTCGCCCGTCGGGCCGGCCATCGGGCCGACCCGCCGACACCCCTGCCTTCGACCCGACCGGTGACCCGGTCGAGGACCCGGCCACCAGCACGGCCGCGGCCGCACCGGTGGATGATTCCTCGGCTGAACCGTCACGCGAACCGTTGTGGATGGGAGCGGTCACCATCAGCCGACCGCACCTTCCATCTGCAGCTCGATCAGCCGGTTGAGCTCGAGGGCATACTCCATCGGCAGTTCCCGGGCGATCGGTTCCACGAATCCGCGCACAACCATGGCCATGGCCTCGTCCTCGGAAAGCCCGCGGCTCATCAGGTAGAAGAGCTGGTCCTCCCCGACCTTGGACACGGTGGCCTCATGCCCGATTGAGGCGTCGTCCTCCCGGACGTCCACATAGGGATAGGTGTCGGAGCGGCTGATCGTGTCGACCAGCAGGGCGTCACACTTCACCGTCGCCCGTGAGTTGTGCGCGCCCTCCTGGATCTGGACCAGACCCCGGTAGGAGGTCCGGCCACCGCCACGGGCCACCGACTTGGACACGATGGTGGACGACGTCCGCGGTGCGGCGTGCACCATCTTCGCGCCGGCGTCCTGATGCTGGCCGGAACCGGCGAACGCGATCGAGAGCACCTCGCCCTTGGCGTGCTCGCCGAGCAGCCACACCGCCGGGTACTTCATCGTCACCTTGGAACCGATGTTGCCGTCGATCCACTCCATGGTGCCGCCGGCCTGACACGCCGCCCGCTTGGTCACCAGGTTGTACACGTTGTTCGACCAGTTCTGGATGGTCGTGTACCGACAGCGGGCATTCTTCTTCACCACGATCTCCACGACCGCCGAATGCAACGAGTCAGAGGAGTAGATCGGCGCCGTGCAGCCCTCGACATAGTGCACGTAGGCACCCTCGTCGACGATGATGAGCGTCCGCTCGAACTGGCCCATGTTCTCGGTGTTGATCCGGAAATAGGCCTGGAGTGGAATCTCGACGTGCACGCCCGGCGGTACGTAGATGAAGGACCCGCCGGACCACACCGCGGTGTTGAGCGCAGCGAACTTGTTGTCGCCGACCGGGATAACCGACCCGAAGTACTCCTTGAACACCTCCGGGTGTTCCCGCAGACCGCTGTCGGTGTCGAGGAAGATGACGCCCTGCTCCTCAAGATCTTCCCGGATCTTGTGGTAGACGACTTCACTTTCGTACTGGGCCGCCACACCGGAGACCAGACGCTGCTTCTCCGCTTCGGGGATGCCCAGTCTGTCATAGGTGTTACGAATGTCCGCCGGCAGGTCGTCCCAGGTTGCCGCCTGCTTCTCGGTCGACCGGACAAAATACTTGATGTTGTCGAAGTCGATGCCGGAAAGATCCGCGCCCCAGGTCGGCATGGGCTTGCGACCGAAGAGCTTCAGGCCCTTGAGTCGGAGCTGCGTCATCCACTCCGGTTCGCTCTTCTTGGCCGAGATTCCGAGGACGACCGCCTCTGACAGGCCGCGCTGGGCGGTAGCCGCATACGCGTCCGTGTCGGACCAGCCGAACTTGTAGGAACCCAGACCCTCGAGTGCTTCGGGGACTGTGGCCTCCGGGCGCGCGATCTGACGATCGTCGCGCGCCCTTTGGCCCTCGAGTCGACTGTCGATCTCGGTCTCGGGAGTTGTGGTCATATGACAGGCCCCTCCGAGGAGGTGGGAGTGATGGGGTTCATTGCGGTGGACGTACTGGCAGTGGAGACGGGAGCGGGGTCCAGGGGAACATGCGTCGTGCACACTCCATCACCATGCGCGATTGTTGCGAGCCGCTGGACGTGGGAGTCGAGCAACCTCGCCAATGCGGCGGTCTCAGCGCCGCAAAGTTCGGGAAAGCGCTCCGCAACGTGCTGCACCGGACAGTGGTGCTGGCAGATCTGGACGCCGGTGGGCAGTGGTGAGGCACTTGCCGTGTAGCCGGCGGCGGACATGGCCGCCGCCAGCGCCGCCGGTCGGTCCGCCGGGTCAGCCTCGGCCACCGCCGGCTTGACCCGGCGTTCCAGGTCGGCGGCGCGTGCCTCGGCGAACTCCGTGACACCTTGGTGACCCGCGACGTCCGCGAGGAAGCTCAGCGCGCTGGCTGCGAGATCCTCGTATGCGTTCGGGCCCGCCGCGTGCCCGGCGGCGGTGAGCTGGAACAGCCGGGCCGGACGCCCGCGGCCACGGGGGGCCGCGGTGCGCGCCGAACGGGTCGTGATCGTGTCTTCGACGAGCATCGCGTCGAGATGCCGACGGATCGCCGCCGGCGACAGGCTGAGATGAGCCGCGAGCGTGACCGCGGTCGAGGGACCGAGTTCCAGGAGCAGGCGCGCGACACGGTCACGGGTTCGGCCGTCGGCCACCGCACCGCTGGAAGTGTCGGGCATGCTTTTCACAACACCACTGTGCCTTATTTCCCGTCAGAGGTCGAACGGGTCGGCGCGCCGGGCCGACGCGATCCGTCGCAATACCTGACCATCGTGGCATCTGACCTGGGCACGGACCGCACGGTCGAGCCGAGCGTCTGATGCGCCACATCCCCGGTCCAAGCCCCGGTCCAAGCCCCGGTCCAAGCCCCGGGCCACGGCCCCGGGCCACGCAAACCCCGTCGGCATCCGCTACCACTGGCAGACCACGCTCATCAGCGCATCACCACGAGTGAGAGGTCGTCGCACCGGCCAACTCCTGACACGCTGCGACGGGAGGCGAACAGCGTCTCCGGTTCGTTCGACGTGACCTGGACGGAGAGCGTGACCGAGGCCGACGCAGGCGCTGGCGCTGGCAGGGACTACGCCGCGGAGTTGGGACGCCGGCTGCGGGCGGCCCGTCACCGCCGCGGCATGTCCCTCCTTGATGTCCAGACGCGGACGAACGGACGCTGGACGGCAGGCACCCTCGGCGCCTACGAACGTGGCAGCCGCGCGCTGCGGGTGCACCGCCTGGTGGAACTGGCCGACCTGTACGACATGGCCGCGATCATGCTTGTGCCGCCGCCACCGTCGGCCCGCTCCGACCTGGTAGGACTGCCGCCGCTCGCCATCGACCTGCACCGGCTGCGCAAGCTGCCACCGACCCGCACCGGGCCGCTACGGCGCTGGATCGCAATCGTCCAGGTCCTGCGTGCCGACAGCTCCCGGGACGTGCTGCGCCTGCGGCGAACGGACCTGCCCGCGCTGGCCCGGCTGTACAGCACGACCCCGCTGCTCCTGCATGAACGCTTCGGTGCCTGGGGGGCGCTCGCCGACCCGGACACCACCCAACGTCCCCCGTCGCCCCGCGGCCAAACCCCACGCGCGACGCGTGCCGCGCACCGTGCACGCGGTGGTCCGTAGGATCGCCGATGTGGCGGAGGACCTGGCAGTCGAGGTTGTCGACCTGGTCAAGACCTACCGGCCACGTTCCGGCCAACCCATCCATGCAGTCAACCAACTATCACTGAACGTAACTGCCGGTTCAGTGACGGCGCTGCTCGGCCCGAACGGTGCCGGTAAGACCACCACGATCGAGATCTGCGAGGGTTTCCGCCACCCGGACTCGGGCCACGTGCGGGTGCTCGGCCTCGATCCCCGACGCGACGCGGCCGCCCTGCACCCCCGGGTGGGAGTCATGCTCCAGGCTGGCGGGGTCTACCCGGGCGCCCGTGCGCAGGAGATGCTCAGCCTGCTCGCCGCGCATCACCGCAACCCGCTGGACGTCAAGGTCCTGCTCGAGCGGGTCGGCATGTCCGGCTCGGCCCACACGCCCTACCGGCGCCTGTCCGGCGGGCAGCGCCAACGGCTGTCCCTGGCGATGGCGTTGGTGGGGCGACCCGAACTCGTGTTCCTGGACGAGCCCACCGCGGGTCTGGACGTGCAGGCCCGCCGGGCCACCTGGGACCTGGTGACCGAGCTGCGCGGCAGCGGGGTGACGGTGGTGCTCACCACCCACGCCATGGACGAGGCGGAGCACCTCGCGGACCACGTTGTGATCATTGATCACGGCGGGATGCTCGCGGCGGGTTCCCCGGCCGAGTTGACCCGGGGCGGCGCTGAGGGACAGCTGCGGTTCCGGGCGCCGGTGGGTCTCGACATCGACCGCCTCGTCCTGGCCCTCCCGGACGGCACGGTCGCGACGGAGGAACCTGCCGGCCGCTACGTGGTGCAGGGCCGGATCGACCCACACCTGTTGGCAGCGGTGACCGCATGGTGCGCGAGCAACGGTGTGCTGGCCGAGGATCTCAGAGTCGAACAGCGCAGTCTGGAGGACGTGTTCGTGGAACTCACCGGTTCGGGGTTGCGGCCATGACCGGCACCGGCACCCCGTCCGAGGCGACGGCACCGGCGACGACACCGACACCGACACCGACACCCGGACAGGTACCGGCCGCCCAGCGTCCACTCGACCTTCGCCCGGCACCTGGCGCCGCGCGCTGGTCAACCATGCTCCGGGCCCAGACGATGCTCGAGGTGAAACTGACGCTGCGCCGCGGGGAATCGGTACTGCTCACTGTGATCATCCCAGTTGGCCTGCTGCTGTTCTTCACAACCGTAAACGTGCTGCCCACCGATGCCGGTGCTCCGGTGGATTTTCTTGTCCCCGGCATCCTGGCTCTCGCGGTCATGTCGACGGCGTTCACCGGACAGGCGATCGCAACCGGATTCGAGCGATCCTACGGTGTGCTCAAACGGCTCGGCGCGAGCCCCCTGCCCCGGTCGATCCTGCTCGCTGGCAAGACGCTGGCCGTTGTCGGCGTGGAGATCATCCAGGTCCTGCTGGTGATCGCCGTGGGATTCGGCGTCGGCTGGCACCCGCACGGTTCGCCGTTGGCGGTGGGGTTGCTCCTGCTGGTGGCGACGGTTGCCTTCTCGGGCCTCGGCCTTCTGATGGCGGGCACGTTGCGGGCGGAGGCGACCCTGGCCGCGGCCAACGGCGTCTACCTGCTGCTGTTGCTCGTGGGCGGGATCGTCTTCCCGCTCTCCCGGTTGCCTGGTTGGCTGGCCGGCGTTGGCGAGCTGCTGCCCACGGCCGCGACATCGGACGGACTGCGCGCGATTCTGCGGGACTCCGCCGGTCTGCCCGTCGCGGACCTCGCCATTCTGCTCGCCTGGGCGGTCGGTTCACTGGCCCTCGCGGCGCGGACGTTCAAATGGGAATAATCTTCTACGAACGGTAGTATGACCTGCGATGAGCGGATGGAAGAAAGTACCGACGGTGAGCCCCACTGTCTTCAGCCTCCTCACCCGGATTTCCGTCGCCCTGCTCGCGCTGATTGTCGTCACCGGCGGCGCGGTGCGGCTGACCGGGTCCGGGCTTGGCTGCCCCACCTGGCCCACCTGCGGTGACAACTCGTTCGTCACCCGGCCGGAGTATTCCGCGCACGGCTGGATCGAATTCGGCAATCGTCTGCTGACCGTCGCCGTGGGGCTGGTGATGCTGCTGCTGCCGCTGGTATCGCTGCGGCTGGCCGAGCGCCGCCGCGACCTCGTCGCGCTCTCGTTCGGCCTCTGGCTCGGCTTCCTCGGCCAAGTGGTGCTCGGTGGGTTGACCGTCCTGTTCAAGCTGCACCCCGCGCTGGTGGCCGGGCATTTCCTGCTGTCGATGCTGCTGTTGGTGGACATCGTCGTGCTCGACCGCCGGGCCCGTCAGGGCGCTGGCCCGGTCCTCCCGGTGGCCCGGCCCGAGCTGCTCTGGCTCGCCCGGGTGCTCACCCTGGTCGCGGGCGCGGTGCTGGTCCTCGGCACGGTGGCCACCGGCACCGGTCCGCACAGCGGGGACTCGTCCAAGGCCAGGCGATTCGGGTTCGACATCACCACTGTCGCGCAGTTGCATGCCGACGCTGCGATGGTGCTGGTGGGACTCGTGATCGCCACCGTGCTCGCCGTCCGTCCCGGTGGCGCGCCGGCCGAGGCCGTGCGTGCGAGCAGCGCGCTCGCCGCCGTTGTCATCGCCCAGGCCGGAGTCGGGTTCACGCAGTACTTCACCGGTGTGCCCGTCGGCCTGGTGGAACTGCATATCGCCGGGGCCACCGTGCTGTGGATCCTCACCCTGCGGGTCTGGCTCGCGATGAAGGAATCAGCCTCAGCGGTAGGTAAAAAAGGTCACCATCACGACGAAAATCGCCTACCCAG
>NZ_CAUVXO010000027.1:11506-17571 GCF_963555865.1 Protofrankia sp. Cr1 | reverse complement strand
GGTCACCATCACGACGAAAATCGCCTACCCAAATCAACTGGTGAGCGCCGCGACCGCGACCGCGACGAACAGGAGCGTCAGATAGGTGATCGAGATGTGAAACAGCCGCATCGGCTGGATCTCCCCCCCGCGGCGAACCTGCCAGACCAGCCGGTGGGCCTCGGCCAGAAACCACCCGCCGAGCACCGCAGCCACGACCAGATACGGCCATCCCGTATGGGCGACGGGGACGAGTAGCAGGGAAACAGCCACCATGGCGTAGGAGTAGCCGAGCATCCGTCTGGTGACCACCGCGGGGGACGCGACGACCGGCAGCATCGGGATACCTGCGGCGGCGTAGTCGTCCCGGTATTTGATCGCAAGCGCCCAGAAGTGCGGCGGTGTCCAGAAGAAGATCACAGCAAACAGCAGAACGGCGGGCCAACCGACCGTTCCGGTCACCGCTGACCAGCCGATGAGAACCGGGAAGCAGCCGGCCGCGCCGCCGATGACGATGTTGGACGGGGTACGCCGCTTGAGTCCCAGGGTGTAGACGAAGACGTAGAACACGATCGCCCCGTCAGCGAGCAGCGCCGAAACCCAGTTGACGGCGAAGCCGAACAGGGCTGTGGCTGCCACACCGAGCAGAATCCCGAACCGCAGTGCCTCAGCAGGGGTGACGCTCGCCTGTACGAGGGGCCGCCGACGTGTCCGCGCCATCAACTGGTCGATGTCGCGGTCTATATAGCAGTTGAACGTGTTTGCGCTGCCCGCCGCGAAGGTCCCGCCGACCAGCGTCGCGAGCACCAACCACAGGGACGGCAGGCCGTGCTCGGCCAGCAGCATCACCGGTACGGTTGTGATCAGCAGCTGCTCGATGATCCGGGGCTTGGTCAGGCCGAGGTAGGAGCGGGCCAGCGCCCCGGCCGGGCGCCGGGACTTCGCTGGACCCGCAGGCCCACCGGACTCCGGCTGCGCGGACATGTTCCGCTCCGGCAGACTGGAAACCGACGTAGACGCGGCCAAGGCGGACAGGACGACCTCGCGATCGGCGGGAGACGGAGGGCACCCGCACAGGCTCGGGCCCCGCGACCGGGGCTCACAACGTGGTTCTACGACGTGTCGGAGTCTAGCCGTCGGGTGTTGCGCCGAGCGCCCTACCCACGGACAGACAAGATTTTTCTCTCAAGTAACGATCACAACACATGGCGTAGTCAGCCAGCGGAATCACACGATCTTCAATCACTCAAGGCTTGCGTTGCTGCACATTAGATGAAGAAATCGTCAAGTAGAAGTAACGGAAGGATAGTGTTCTCGCTAACTTTCCCGCGCCGCCACGAGGATCCGGACACTGGGATGAGGCGACCGCGAGAGGGTAGGGGCATCATGGCGGCACGGCGCCGGGGCTTGTGCGGCGGTGCCCGGTCAACAGGCCGTGACCTGTCTGCAGGTGCTGCCGCGGTGGTCGCCACAGCCGTTCCCGGTGCCACAGCCGTTCCCGGTACGGCGCAGCGCCCGACAGTGCCAGACCATGTACCAACGCCCGTGGAGAGGACGTCACAGCGCGATGACCGACCCCTTGGCTCAGCTTTCCACCGCCGGAGTGGCGGTCTGGCTCGATGACATCAGCCGCGATCGCCTGCGTACCGGCAACCTCGCCGAACTGATGCGCACCCGCGCCGTCGTCGGCGTCACCAGCAACCCGACAATTTTCCAGAAGGCGATCAGCAGTGGCTCCGCGTATGACGAGCAGATCCGCGATCTCGCCGTCCGCGGGGTGGACGTCGGTGAGGCTGTCCGAGCGATCACGACGGCCGACGTCCGCGCCGCCTGTGACGTGCTGCGTCCCGCATATGAAGCCAGCGGCGGCGTAGACGGCCGGGTGTCGATCGAAGTGGACCCTCGGCTGGCCCATGACAGCGAACGCAGCGTGGCCGAAGCCCGGGCGTTGTGGTGGTTGGTCGACCGACCGAACCTGTTCATCAAGATCCCGGCTACCCTGGCCGGCCTGTCGGCAATCACCGCGACGCTCGCCCAGGGCATCAGCGTCAACGTCACGCTGATCTTCGGACTGGACCGTTACGACGCCGTCATGGATGCGTACATGACCGGCATCGAACAGGCCGGGCAGGCCGGCCATGACCTGTCCAACCTTGCGTCGGTCGCTTCGTTCTTCGTCAGCCGGGTTGACACCGAAGTGGACCGCCGGTTGGAGAAGATCGGCACCGACGAGGCCAAGGCACTGCGAGGCAAGGCCGCGGTCGCCAACGCACGGTTGGCCTACGAGCGTTACGAAAAGGCCTTCGCGACCTCGCGCTGGTCGGCCCTTGCCAAGGCCGGTGCCAGGCCGCAGCGACCGCTGTGGGCGTCGACATCCACGAAGGACCCGGCGATGCCGGACACGATCTACGTCGCCGAGCTGGTCGCCCCGGGCACGGTCAACACGATGCCCGAAGCAACGCTGCACGCGTTCGCCGACCATGGGGTGGTCACGGGTGACACGATCAGGCCGCACTACGACGATGCCCGTGCCGTGACGGCCCGCATGACCGAGCTCGGTATCTCGCTGCCCGACGTGGTCGAGGTACTTGAGCGCGAGGGTGTGGAGAAGTTCGAGGACTCCTGGAACCAGCTGCTCACAGCCGTGCACGAGAAGTTGGACGCGCAGCGCTGACTGCCGCGCGGCGATGATTCTGGACCTGCCCACGACAATTCCGGACAGCACGATAATTCTGGACAGACAGAGGGGGTTCGGGTGACACCAGCGGTGAGCACCAACCCACTGCGGGACCCGCGCGACCGCCGCCTGCCACGGCTGCCTGATCCGTGTGCGCTCGTGGTCTTCGGAGTTACCGGTGACCTGGCCCGCAAGAAGCTGATCCCCGCCATTTACGACCTGGCAAACCGGGGTCTGCTGCCACCGGGTTTCGTACTGCTCGGGTTTGCCCGGCGCGACTGGAGCGACGGTGATTTCGCGGACATCATCCGGGAAGCCGCGGAAAAGGGCGCTCGGACGCCGTTCCGCGAGGAGGTGTGGGAACGCCTCGCACCCTCGATGAAGTTCGTCCCCGGATCGTTCAACGACGACGCCGCGTTCGACATCCTCGCCCAGACCCTGCTCGACCTCGAGGAAACCCACGGGGTTCCGGGAAATGCGGCTTTCTACCTGTCCATTCCGCCGTCGGCATTTCCGGTCGTCCTCAAGCAGATGCAGCGCACCGGTATGGCGAACAACGAGGCGTCCGGCGGCTGGCGGCGGATCGTGGTCGAAAAGCCCTTCGGGCACGACCAGGAGTCGGCCCGCGCGCTCAACGAGCTCGTCGACGACGTCTTCACCCCCGAAGACGTGTTCCGCATCGACCACTACCTGGGCAAGGAGACCGTCCAGAACCTGCTGGCAATGCGGTTTGCCAATACCCTGTTCGAACCGATCTGGAACTCCCACTTCGTGGACTCCGTTCAGATCACAATGGCCGAGGACGTCGGTATCGGCTCGCGCGCCGGGTTCTACGACGAGACCGGCGCGGCCCGCGACGTTCTGCAGAATCACATCCTGCAGCTGCTGGCGCTCACCGCGATGGAGGAGCCGGTGAGCTTCAACGCAGATGCCATCCGGTACGAGAAACTCAAGGTCCTGCGGGCGATCTCGCTGCCGACCGACCTCGCCGCCTACGCTGTCCGTGGCCAGTACGAACAGGGCTGGCTCGCCGGCCGGCGAGTGACGGGCTACCTCGAGGAAGACGGCGTCCCCGCGGATTCGCGGACGGAGACCTACGCCGCCGTCCGGATCGGAATCGAAACCCGCCGGTGGGCCGGTGTTCCGTTCTACCTGCGCACCGGCAAACGGCTGCCGCGCCGGGTAACCGAGATCGCGGTGTTGTTCAAACCGGCGCCGCACCTGCCGTTCGACGCCACCGATACCACCGAGCTCGGCCACAACCAGCTGGTGATCCGGGTCCAGCCGGACGAAGGCGTGACGTTGAAATTCGGGTCCAAGGTGCCGGGCTCCGCCATGGAGGTCCGCGATGTCGCCATGGACTTCCTGTTCGGCGAGGCGTTCACCGAGTCCCTACCCGAAGCCTACGAAAGGCTCATCCTCGACGTGCTTCTCGGGGATGCGACGCTGTTCCCGAACAACGCCGAGGTGATCGAGTCGTGGCGGGTGATCGACCCGATGGAGGACTTCTGGGCCGGGACCGTCCCGTTCCGCTACCGGTCGGGCACCTGGGGACCAGCAGCCGCCGACGAGATGCTCGCCCGCGACGGGCGCCGCTGGAGGCGGCCATGAGGCTGGCGACCACGATCACTGCCCCGTCGACGGCCGAAGGGCCGCCGACCCGGACGGCACAGATCGCACGGATAGCACGGAGGCGGCCATGACAACTCTGTGGGACACGACTGGCACCGATGTCGTCAAGGCGTTGGCGGCCGAACGACGCTCAGCCGGGGCGCTCGCCTTCGGTCTGGCGCTGACCCTTGTGGTTGTGGTGGACGAGAAGCACGTCAGCGTGGCCGAGAGCGCCGCGACCACGGCGGCGGCGGCCCATCCGTGCCGCCTGCTCATCGTCGTCCGGCGCCAGGTCGACGCCTCCAACTCGCGGCTGGACGCCGAGGTCTCCATCGGTGGCCGGCTCGGGCCGGGTGAGGCCGTGGTCATGCGGATGTTCGGACGCCTCAGCCTGCACGCGGAGTCGGTGGTCCTGCCGCTGTTGGCACCGGACGCGCCCGTGGTGACCTGGTGGCACGATGTTCCCCCGGACCGCATCGCCTACGATCCGCTCGGGGTCTTCGCCGACCGGCGGGTCACCGACGCGTCCGTGGCGGAGGACCCGATCGCCGCACTGCGCCAGCGGGCGGCGGACTTCGCGCCCGGCGACACCGACCTTGCGTGGACGCGGCTGACCGCCTGGCGGACCTTGATAGCCGCCGCGTTCGACTCGCTCATCGAGAAGCCGCGGGCGGTCACCATTGTCGGAGGGGACGTCGACCCCAGTGTCCGTCTGCTGTCCGGTTGGTTCTCCGACCGCCTGAACCTGGCGGTCAACCTGGAGACGAAGGCACACCGTGGGCTCGCCGAGGTACGATTTGATCTTGATGACGGCGAGCTGACAGTCGCCCGACAGGACTCCCGCACCGCGGTACTGAAGCGGCCCGGCCAGCCCGACCGGGCCGTGCCGCTGACCGAACGCGGCCTCGGTGATCTCCTGGCCGAGGAGCTACGCCGGCTTGACCATGACGGGCCCTACGCCGACGCTCTGGCGGCCTGGAGTGGAATCGGAGGTCTCGCGTCCCGTTCCCCGGTCCGCGAACACATCTGGCGCGACCCGATGACGGGCACCGCGGCCAGTCCGGCAACAGCGAGCACGACGGGCACGATCGCGGGGACGGCTGGCTGATGGGCGCGCCACCGCAAGTGATCATCCATCCTGACGCGGACCTGCTCGCCGCCGCGACCGCGGCCCGGCTGATCATCAACCTCCAGGAGGCACAGGCTGCCCGCGGCACCGCGTCGGTGGTACTCACCGGTGGCGGTATCGGCACGGCGACGCTTCGGGCGGTCCGCGACAGCCCGATCGTCGCAGCGGTCGACTGGGCACGGGTCGACGTGTGGTGGGGCGACGAGCGGTTCGTTCCCCTCGACTCGACCGACCGCAACGACGGCCAGGCCCGAGCGGCCATGCTCGACGCGCTGCCCCTTGACCCGGCCCGGATCTTCACGATGGGCGACCCGGGCAGCACTGCCGACGCTGACGCGGCCGCGACCACCTATGCGCGGCTCCTCGCCGGACGCGCGACCGCCGGCTCCCCTGCGCCCGCCAGGAGCACGGCCGACACCACGGCGGCGGCCCCGGCCTTTGACGTGCTGCTGCTCGGCATCGGACCGGACGGCCACGTGGCGTCGATCTTCCCGGGCTCCCCGGTCGTGGACGCCCGGGCAACGACTGTCGCGGTCCGTGACTCCCCTAAACCACCACCGGTCCGGATCACCCTCACGTTCCCCGCCATCCAGGCGGCCCGTGAGGTCTGGGTCCTCGCCGCCGGCGAAACAAAGGCCGACGCGGTGACCCGGGCACTCGCGGGCGCAT
>NZ_CAUVXO010000027.1:6445-11124 GCF_963555865.1 Protofrankia sp. Cr1 | reverse complement strand
GCCGACTCCGGGCCGGTAGGCCGGCCGGGTCGGGACCGCCGGGTCGGCGTGGTACCGACCGGTAGACGTTGCGACCGGTACCACGCCGAGCCTCACGGTCAAGCCGATCTTTACGGTCAGGCGGTGCCCCGCAGCTTGGCGAGGGCCTCGGCCAGAATCGCCTCACCGTCCTTTTCGTTACGCCGTTCCCGGACATAGGCGAGATGGGTCTTGTACGGTTCGGTCTTCGGCGGCGCGGGCGCGTTGTCGCGGTCGCGGCCCGCCGGGAACCCGCAGCTGGGGCAGTCCCAGGTCTCCGGAATCGCAGCCTCGGCGGCAAACGACGGCTTGGTTTCGTGATCATTGGCGCACCA
Source organism: Protofrankia sp. Cr1 (assembly GCF_963555865.1). NCBI lineage: Bacteria > Bacillati > Actinomycetota > Actinomycetes > Frankiales > Frankiaceae > Protofrankia > Protofrankia sp. Cr1. The sequence goes on along the minus strand of NZ_CAUVXO010000027.1, from coordinate 10,771 downwards.
GAAGGAAATCCGCTGCCGCGGGGCGGTCTCGCCCCGTTCAGCCTCCCCCATCGGTCCCGCTCCTACCCGACTTCCTCGGATGGCGTTACCACCTGCCACGGTCCGTCTACTCCTTTGTCTCGTCCCTCTGTTGACTCCGGACCCGGCCCCCAGCGCCTGCCGGTTCGGCCTGACCGAGTGTAAGACGAGATGGGTCGACCTCGTCGCACCCACCACCGCCGGTCATCCTCACGACGGTTTCAGGTCACTGTAAGCGAACCTCTCACGCAATACCCATGGATACGCCGGTGGGATCACCGTTGTCGAGCGAGCCCAGCCGCAGGAAACCGCGGACGTTGACGCTGTGCATACGCGGCACAACGGTAACGGCCAGCGGGATAACCGCGACGTCGGTGAGCAGCTCCCGTTCCAGATCGCCCCACCGGGTGTTGGCAGTAGCAGCGTCACGCTCGGCGAGCGCATCGTGGAGGGACAGGGTGATCCGTTCGTTACGGTATCCGCCGTCGGCAGGTCGGGGCCCCGACCACGCCGGCTCCAGCAGGGGCTGGAACACGGTACGCCCGGCGTTGCCGAACCACTGTGGTGTCACTGTGGTGAGGGCGAGGTCCCAGGTCTGGCTGTCGGGGGCTACCGCGGCACGCGGGTAGTCGGCGGCAACCACAGCGATGACCCGCAGTGTCACGCCCGCCCGGGCGAAGCCCGCCGCCAGCGCGGTCGCCACGGCCGCGTCCGACGCCGAGTCGGTGGTGAGAAGGGTCACGGTGGTAAGCGGACCCCCGGGCGCGGCGCGCGTCCCGTCTCGGCACCGCGTCGCATCACCGGTCGACCCGAGGGTGGGGTAGGGATCCCGCGGCTGGTAGCCGACCATCGGGGCCGCCAACAGCTGCGCGGTGGTGGTGGCGGTGACCGGCCCGCCGAGAGCCGCTGCGACACTGGCGCGGTCCACACAGTAGGCGAGCGCCACCCGGACGGCGCTGACGCGTAGCGCGGCGGAGGCGGGGCCGTGCAGCCCTACGGTGAGCGCCACGGTGGATCCCGGGCCGTCCGTCGACAATCTGCCGTCAACGCGGGCGTCGAGCCCTGCCACGTCCCCAGCGGGAACGGAGCTGTCGAGGGCCATGTCGGCCCGTCCGGCTTCGATCTCGGCCTGAGCGGCAGCGGCGTCGATGTTGGTACGCACCGTGACGTGATCGGCAAGTGCCGGGCGGACCCCGTCCGATGACGCGATCCACGCCGGATTGCGCGACAGGCTATATGCCTCGTCGTTCACCGCGGCGCCAAAGTGGTAGGGACCATCGGAGATGAGGTGCTCAAAGTAACTGGATGAATCCGGTGGGTAGGCAAGAGCTTCCAGTGGTACCGCTGACGCCGCCGGCAGGGCCAGCACATCGGTGAAGTCGGCGGCCGGCTCAAGCAGGTGGAACTCAAGGGTCTCGTCGCCGATGACCTGGACGCCGCTGATCTCGCGATGCTCGATGAAGTCACGCGCACCAGCTGGCGGCGTCCGCCCGAGCTCGTCGCAGTAGGCGGCGAAGCCCGTGACGGTAGCGGCGAAGTAGCCACCCATAGGCGACGGTTTCGGCGGGGTGCACAACCGTTTGATGCCGCGGGCGACATCGGTCGCGGTCACCCGCCTGACCCCCGGGGTATCCCACCGCACCGACGAGCGCAGGATGACCGTGTAGACCTTCCCGCCCTCGCTGACCACGGGCGCGCCGACAGCCAGGTCGGGCTGAGGCGCCGCGGCGAAGACCGGGTCGGCGCTCGCACGGTAGGAGTACAGCTGGCGCGAGACCAGCCGCACCAGCATCCTCGCACCGGCATCGGCCGCCCAGCCCGGGTCACCGCTGGGCATCGCGGCACCGACCAGCCGTAGCGTGCCGCCGGGCTTGTCCGTCGGCTCGGAGGTCACTGTGGCGGTGACCGGCCGGACCGGGCCCAGGCCCGGACCCGGACCCGGCCCAGGCCCAGGCCCAGGAACGGGATCAACACCGGCGCAGGCAACGGCAACCCCGAAAAGGACAGCCAGGCAGGCGAGGAGCGCCGAGGCCGGCGTTCGTGTCTGTCCGAAGCCGCTCACTCCTTGAGAAGGAGACCCAGGCCGATGATGCAAGTGATCCAGATCAGCGCGACGGCAATCGTCAGCCGATCGAGGTTCTTCTCCACAACCGAAGAACCCCCGAGCGAGGAGGACACGCCACCGCCGAACACCGTCGACAGCCCGCCCCCCTTGGCCCGGTGCAGCAACACGAGCAGCACCAGCAGCACACTCGTGATGATCAGGGCAATGGACAGCCCAACAGTCATCTCTTAGACCTGCTCCCGCGCCATCGTTGGAGGGGTACAACAATCGTGCCAAGTTACATCACGGCGTTCCGGTCGCAGGAACGGCGCACCACCCCGGCGGCGATGACCGTCTGGACATCCGTTCACTACGGGACGACACCGAGCGAGGTGAGGTCCACCATCATAAAGGCCGCCGAGTAGTGGATGTTGGTGAGCCGATCGCTGTAGACGTTGAGCGCCTGGTCGTAGAGCAACGGGATGTAGGCACCAGACGCCACGACCGCCCGATCCAACGCCGTCCAGACGCCGGCCGCATCATCCCCATCCGCCGTCCGGATGGCGCGGTCCAGATCCGCATTGACCGCGGGCTGATCCAGCTCGGCGATGTTGACGTTGTTCTGGGGGCTGATCTGGCGTCCATCGGCGAGCGGGGCGAGAAAGGCGTACGGTGCCGCGCGGTACCCACGCCGGGCCGCCAGCACGAGACCGTATTTCATGGCGTGCGTACGGTCAGGCATCCCGGTCACCGCGGCGGCGTAGTGTTGATCATCCAAAACGCTGATCGTGACCGTGATACCGACCCGGGCCAAGGAACTGCGGACCGCCTCCGCCTGGGCGACATCCAGCGCCGCCGACCCGGTGACGAGCGTCGTGGCGAAGCCGGCGGGCCGGCCGCAGGCCGCGAGTTCCTCCCTGGCCCTGGAAACGTTGCCGCCGGCACCCGGAGTCGGGAAAAGATCGAACCAGGAGTAGTACCGCACGGGCGGCGTGAGCAACGTGGTGGCGATCTCCCCGCCGGCGATCGGGCCACCCCGGGCCGCCTGTTGGGCCCGCTTGTCAAGCGCCCATGCAACAGCACTGCGGCAATGGATGTCGTTGAACGGCGCAACCGTGGTCACCACTGCCAGGTAGCGCAGGATGCCGGTGGGAGCCTCGACGGTGCGCTCCGCGCGCAGACTCGGGTTGGCGACGATCCGGGCTACGGCCTGGGCACCCACGCCGGTCTGGTCACCGGAGACGTCGGCCTGATCGGTGAGGATCCGGTTGTCGATGTCGGCGGCGGAAAGCCCCATCCGCTCCACGATGCGGTCCGGATGGGCAGAGCGGTTCGGGTCGCCCTGCGGGGTCCAGCGCGGGTTGCGCACAAGGGTGAGCGACTCACCCGGCCGATAATTTTCGATCTTGTACGGTCCGGAGGCAACCGGACGCGCTCCGTACCCGGCGGCCGTGTCATGGGCACGCGGCACCGGGGTCGAGACCGGCGAGGCCATGACAAGGTTCCAGTCCGCGAAGGGTCGGTTCAGCCGGAACGTGATGGTCCGGTCGTCGGGCGTCTGGACCGAGCTGAGACCGAGCCGGTCGGGAGCCGGGTCCCGATAGGGCCCTGGATAGGGGGTGTTGCCATCCGCGAGCAACGCCGTCACCTCACCGGGACCACCAGTGATCACATCGGTGGCGAACGCCCGCTCGATCCCGTACTTGATGTCCCTGGAGGTGATCGGCGTGCCGTCCTCGAAGGTCAACCCCTCGCGGATGGTGTAGGTCCAGGTGCGCAGGTCCTTGGACGTGGGCACATCGGTGGCGAGGTCCCCGGCCAGTTTGGCGACGCCGGCGCTCGCGGTGTAGGTCACCAGCTGTCGGAAGATCCAGCGTTCCTGGTTCCAGCAGTGGACAGCCGACGTCCGCTGCGGGTCCCAGGAATCACAGTCGGCGGTCATCACCACACGCAACGTCCCGCCGGTCCGATTCGAAGGCGCGATGATCCGGGTACTGACCGCGGCGGGTGGACCCGGCGGGTCGGACGATGCCTGCCCATCGTGCCCCGTGCCGGTGCAGGCGACCGCAACGAGGCCGAGGACAGCCACGGCGGTGCCGACCCGGGTGATCGCATGCTTGCGTAGCATGGTCTGCGCTGAGCCCCTTCCCGGCGGGACCGCATCCCGCCACCGGAGCCACCCAAGCACACCCGGATCAGACCGCCTGCCGCACCGGTCGCACCAATCGTCAGCTGGCCGTTTGGTCACCCGGCCAGGTCGTCGA
>NZ_CAUVXO010000027.1:0-5806 GCF_963555865.1 Protofrankia sp. Cr1 | reverse complement strand
CGCGCCGCCTTCGGCCCGCTAGCTCGGCGGGGCGCTGCGAACGATCGCCGCGAACTCCGCCGCGTCCAGACTCGCACCGCCGACGAGACCGCCGTCCACGTCGGGCTGGGTGAACAACTCAGGCGCGCTCGAGGCCTTCACCGACCCGCCGTAGAGGATGCGGACGACGGCGGCGGTCGCCGGACCGAAATGCTTGGCGAGCCGGCCCCGGATCGCAACACACATGTCCTGTGCGTCCTGGGCGGAGGCGGTCCGCCCGGTGCCGATCGCCCATACCGGTTCATAGGCGACGACCAGTGTCTGTGCCTGCTCTGGGGTGATCCCGTCGAGCGAACCGTCAAGTTGATCGAGAACATGGGTGACGTGGTCACCCGCGACCCGCACCGCTTCGGGCTCGCCCACGCACAGGATCGGGGTGATCCCATGGCTGTAGGCGGCCCGTGCCTTGGCCGCCACCAACGCGTCGTCCTCGTGGTGGTCGGCGCGGCGTTCGGAGTGACCGACCACCACATAGTCGCATCCCAGCCGGGCGAGCATCGAACCGCTGATGTCGCCGGTGTGGGCACCTGAGCTGTGCGGGGAGAGATCCTGCGCGCCGTACCCGATGGCCAACTTGTCACCGTCGATGAGGGTTTGGACGCTGCGCATGTCCGTGAAGGGAGGCAGGACGACGACCTCGGCATTGTCCAACTCGGCCGGCTTCAGGTCAAAGGCCACCTTCTGGACGAGCGCTATCGCCTCAAGGTGGTTGAGGTTCATCTTCCAGTTACCCGCGACCAGGGTGCGCCGTCCGCTTCCGCGCTGCTTCCTGCTGGCACCGGCCCGCTTGTCAGTCGCCATCACGCGTCCAACGCTGCGAGACCGGGCAGGACCGTGCCCTCCAGATATTCGAGGCTGGCACCACCTCCGGTAGAAATATGACTGAAAGCCTCCTCGGGAATGCCAAGAGCACGCACAGCTGCGGCCGAATCGCCGCCGCCGACGACGGTCAGGCCGTCAATCCGGGCGATGGCCTCGGCCACACCCCGGGTACCCGCCGCGAACGGCGGGAGCTCGAACACGCCCATCGGACCGTTCCAGAACACGGTGCGGGCACCGCGCAACCGATCGGCGAACAGCGCCACCGACGCCGGGCCGATGTCGAGGCCCTTGCCAGCATCGGGAATGGCATCGGCCGGGACCACCGCGGTGGCCGCGTCGGCCGAGACCTCCTGCGCCACCACCACATCGGTCGGCAGCACGATCCGGTGCCCAGCCTCGCCCAGCAGGTCCTTACAGGTATCGATCATGCTTGGTTCCAACAACGAGCCGCCGACGCCGTGTCCCTGCGCGGCCAGGAAGGTGAAACACATCCCGCCGCCGACCAGCAGAGCGTCGACTTTCGGCAGCAGCGCCCGGATCACCGCGAGCTTGTCGCTGACCTTCGACCCGCCCAGGACGACCACGTAGGGCCGGGCCGGGGAACCGGCCAGGGTCGCCAGCACCTCCAACTCGGTGCGCACCAGCGCTCCGGCGGCGTGCGGAAGCCTTTCGGGTACGTCCACGACACTGGCATGCGCCCGGTGGACGGCGCCGAACGCGTCGCCGACGTAGAACTCGGCCAAGCCTGCGAGCTCGTCGGCGAACGCGGCGCGTACCGCCGGGTCCTTACTCGTCTCACCGGGATGGAAACGCAGGTTTTCCAGGAGCGCGACCTCACCGTCGCCAAGCTCGGAGACGATCTTCTGAGCATAAGGCCCGGCAATGTCACCGCCGGAACCCCCGCCAGCGCTACCGCCAGCATTGCCACCGGCGAACGCGACCGGCCGCCCGAGCAGCTGCGCGAGCCGCCCGGCAACCGGGGCAAGCGAGTACGCCGGGTCCGGCACGCCCTTGGGTCGCCCCAGGTGGGAACAGACGACCACCCGGGCGCCCCGGTCCAGCAGTGCCCGGATCGTGGGGATGCTCGCGCGCACCCGCCCGTCATCGGTGATGCGGGGCGTGTCGCCGGAACGGTCCAGCGGAACGTTCAGATCGCTGCGGACGAGAACCCGGTGTCCGTCAACCGGTAGATCGTCAATCATTCTCACGCCGTTTGCTCCAGAGTTTCCAGAAAACGCGCAGGAGTTCTCCAACGTCCCACGTCAGCCCACCCGGCCCCCCCGGATCGGCATGCGGACAACGGCCGCGGATGATTCATGATCGTGCTGCGGCCGTTACAGGCGTCCGCCGACGAGAGCGGTGAGATCCACCAGGCGGTTGGAGTAGCCCCACTCGTTGTCGTACCAACCGATGACCTTCACCTGGTTACCGCTGACCATCGTGAGCAGCGAGTCGAAGGTGCACGACGGCGACGTGCCGACGATGTCGGAGGAGACGATCGGATCCTCGGTGTAGACGAGGATGCCCTTGAGCGCACCGTCGGCTGCCGCGCGGTAGGCGGCGTTGACCTCCTCGATCGTGACCTCGCGCTTGAGGGTCGCGACCAGATCCGTCACCGAACCGTCCAGAACCGGTACCCGCATGGCCAGGCCATCCAGCTTACCCTTGAGCTGCGGCAGGACGAGGGCGGTCGCCTTGGCGGCGCCGGTCGTCGTCGGGATGATGTTCTGCGCGGCGGCGCGGGCACGACGCAGGTCCGAGTGGGGGAAGTCGAGGATGACCTGGTCGTTGGTGTAGGCGTGCACCGTCGTCATCAGGCCGCGCTCGATACCGAAGGCGTCCTCAAGGACCTTGGCCAGCGGTGCGACACAGTTGGTCGTGCATGATGCGTTCGACAGGATAGTGTGCTTTGCCGGGTCGTACACGTCGTCGTTCACGCCGATGACCACGGTGAGGTCCTCGCCCTTGGCCGGGGCGGAGATGATGACTTTCTTCGCACCCGCCTGGACATGCTTGCGGGCGTCGTCGGCCGAGGTGAACCGACCGGTGGACTCGACAACCACATCGACCCCGAGATCGCCCCACGGAAGGGCGGCCGGATCACGCTCCGAGAGCACCTTGATAAAGCTGTCGCCGACCTTGATCCCACCGTCGCCGACACTGACCGGCTCCGCCAGCGTACCCAGCGTCGTGTCGTACTTCAGCAGGTGAGCCAGAGTCTTGTTGTCAGTGAGATCATTGACCGCAACGATCTGTACGTCGTCACGCTTACTCGCCGCAAGAGCCCGCCAGAAGTTGCGGCCGATACGGCCGAAGCCGTTGACACCCACTCGGGTAACCACGTCAGGGAACCCCTCTACGTCGTGTGCTTTCCGTTGTCGCAGTGAGCCTAACGACTTTGGACATCATCGGCCGGTATCCGGCCGGATCGCTGTTGGTCTCCTCACAGATCGGCGCCCGGCGTGTCCAGGACCTGCTTGCCTGGCTCTTTTTCCGGTTTTGGCGGGTTACCGGCCGACTTGATCCGCCCGCGAGCCGACCCCGATCACGGCCCCACCGCAGAAAAGACCCATATCTACACAGCGTGACTATTTTCAACGACGCCACCTCAAAGGCGCGGACACTGTCAGCTCCCGCCGCCGGCATCCGCGCTGGTCCCAGCCGGTCCCAGCCGGTTCCGGCTGGTCCCGGCTGGTCCGGTCGCGACGAACCGGACCACAGCGCCGCCCGGGCCGGCCCGGACCGGTGCCCACTTGATCGGTACGGGTCACGGGATCGGCCGACGCTCCAACCTGCTCGTTACACCGATCGCTTCGATAATGCAAATGTGCGGTCTGTGGCGCCGGTCTGTGGCGCCGGTCTGTGGCGCCGGTCTGTGGCGCCGGTCTGTGGCGCCGGTCCGTGGCGCCGGTCCGTGGCGCCGGTCCGTGGCGCCGGGCGACGACTGCGACTCGGCGGCTTCGCCGGCCCCGGGGCACGGGCACGGGGCACGGGTCCAGCCGGAATTCCTGCCGGGGCGGAATCCGTCCGCGGCGATACCGTCCTGAACGGGATTTCACCGGACCGGTGCTGAAAAGAAGCAGATACGTCGAGACGGACCGGGAGTTCACCCGCGAGTGGCTCCGGCGATGGCGGATCGCCGTGCTCGTATGCGGTGTGTCGCGGTAACTTCGCAGTTCCCCGGTCAGCCGGCGAACCACATTCCGATGAGACCGATGTCGCCCAACTGGGAGTAGACGCATGGGCTTGACGCGCCCTAAGCTGCCAAACAGTTCAGCAACCGACCGCCGCTGGAAAACATGCGGAAGGGGGCTGGACGAGAAGTCGTTCTTCCCGTCTCCGGCCGGCCGATGACGACGCGATATTGGCCCTTTTCGCGCCGTCTTCGGTTCGGCCGGAGACTACATAAGCTCCTCGGTGGCCGGCTTACCGTGCCCTGGCCACCGAGGGTTGAACAGGTACCGGCGGTCCCCGCCTCCGTCCCCACTCACCCCACCGGGGTGGGGCCGTCGGTACCTTCCAGCTGGTGCGGCGGCACGAGTTACGGCGACAGCCCCCGGTCGTAACGACTTGTGCCGCCGCACCTCAGCAACTGACGAAGAACGCGGAAAGACCGAAGAACGGGGTAATGGCCGCACCGGCGCACCAGCCCGACCTGGCGACCCTGCCGGTGCAGGTTCACCTTCTCCACAGGCAGCTTGGACGAACAGTGAACAACGGCGTGACGATCCCTGCCGAACATTCATGCGCCCGACCCGACGATACCCGCTCAGGTATTTTCTCACCTCGCCGGAGGAGCCGGGGAAACCCGCCCGGACCAGACGGCCGTCAGCTCCCGTTGCCAGTTCTCGATTGTGAACGGTGAGCGGACGAAATGCCGCAACGCGGCCCGTCGGTCGTCCAGGGACGGCGGGAGGCTGGTCAGCGCCCGCGCGGTGTCAGCCCAGATCTCCTCCGCTGCTGACAGCGGCAGCATGGTGATCCCCGGCAGGAGTCGAGAGATCTCCCCGACGCCGGCCAGATCGCAGGACAGCACCGGGGTGGCCACCGCACAGGCTTCCAGCACGGCACTCGGCAGACTCTCGTGGTGGGATGTGACCAGCAACAATGATGCCGCGACCAGCAGACGCGGGATGTCGTCACGCTCCCCGAGCAGCGCGACACGGTCGCGGACGCCGCGTCGGGCGGCGAGTGCGAGCAGCCGCGCAGTGTCGCCGGTCTCCTGGCAGCCGATGATCTGCAGGCGGCCGTCGACCCCACGGGCCGCCAGCGCGGCAAGGACGTCCACGGCGCGAGCCCGATTGGCGTTCATCCCGGGCCGGCCGATGTGCACCAGGGTGATCGGGGCCACCACACCCGCCGGCGCGGTCTCCAGCGCACGCCGCCGGGCCGCGATGGCAACGCCGAGCGGCTCGACCGCCAACCCGTCATAGATCACCCGACAACGCGGGTCGACCCGCCATTCCGACCGCCAGAGCCCCCGCATGGCGGTCTCGCACACCGCCACCAGATCGGTCGCGCCGACGTCGATCAGACCTCGGTCGACCACGCGCGCCAGGCGTTCCCCGGCCGGACCGGTGCGTCGCCAATCCTGGCCGGTGTGGAAGTGGGCGACGCGCCGCGACACGCCGGCCACTCTGGCAAGTCCGAGCACAGCCCCCGAGGATGTCGGCACAGATGAATGCACGACCGAGGGCCGCAGCCGGCGCAGGAGTCGGATGAAGGTCAGTGGGAAGGACGGGCCGGGTCGGCAGTGGTACACCTCTCCGCCGAGCGCGTGGATTTCGTCCTCACACGCTCCCGGCTCGCCGGCCAGGGCGCAGAACACCAACCGGAACTCATCTGGATCGAGCCTGCGCATCAGTTCGACGGTACGACGCTGCGCACCAGCCCGGTCCATGGCGCCGACCACGTGCAGCACCGTCCGCGGCGCTCCCACGCTCAC
>NZ_CAUVXO010000026.1:16552-27260 GCF_963555865.1 Protofrankia sp. Cr1 | reverse complement strand
TCGGTACCGCCGGTCGGATCTTCACGTGGGTGGCGCCCAGGTTGAGACTGTCCAGGTAAGGTGCTGGCTGTGGGACTAGGATGCTTGCATGGCTACCATTCATGTTCGCGAGGTCTCCGAGGAGACCGTCACCGTCCTGAAGGTGCGGGCTGTCCGAGCGGGGCAGTCTCTGCAGGCCTATGTCCGTCAGCTGCTGGAGGGGGAGGCGGTCATGCTGACCGCTGAGGAGGCCGCCGAGCAGGCGCGTTCCATCGCGGCACGGGGCGCGGTGACCGTCACCGACGTGGTGGACGCCGTCGCCGAGATGCGCGCTTCCCACGCGTGATTGTTCTGGACACCTCCGCTTTGGTCGAGTTCCTGGTTGGTTCGGATTCTGTTGCGGAGAAGGTGCGTGCGGTTGCTGCTGGTGAGCGGCTGGCCGCGCCGTATGCCGTCGATCTCGAATGCGCCTCGACGTTGCGAGGCCTGGTGCGTGGGGGAAAGCTGCCTGCGGACGAAGGGGCACGTGCTCTGGATCTGCTCGGTCGCATGCCGCTGAGGCGTTTCGATCATGTGTCGCTGCTTCCGCGGATCTGGGCGCTTCGGCACAACATGTGGTCGTATGACGCTGCATACGTCGCGCTGGCGGAGGTGTTGGGCGCCGAGCTGGTGACGGTGGACCGAAAGTTCGCCGGTACGCCCGGTCTGATGTGTCCCGTCCGCGACCTTCGAAGCGAACAGTAGAGCTCCGGACACCTCCGTGGCCTTGCATCAGGTCTGTAGTACGTTCGGCCTGCACGTCGGCGATCCAACCGGAATCTTGGCAGAGCCCCTTTACGTACCCGCCCAGACCCAGCTCTGCGACGAGGGCATCGACGTCGGTGCGGGACGGAGCGATCCACAGCCCGGGCAGGACCGGGCCGAAGCCCGCCCAGGTCAGGCGGGAGCGCAGATCGTGCGTCTCTTGCCCTGAAGAGGCGCGGTCGGGACAGGGCGCGGGATCAGCACGGGTCGCCCGGTAGGCCGCCGGCGAGGTGCCCTGGTTGGGTCCTTTTCCGTGGGCCCCCGCCGAACCCGCCGGGCGGTGCGGCCGGAGACGGCCGCGGCCTTCGATGCTGTCCTGACCGCCGTCCGGGCCGGGACCCTCGTCGTCATGCCGGCCTGCCGGCTGATCGCGTCGACGCCGGAGATCGAGGACGGTGTAGCCCTTTTTTTCGTTTCCTCCCAGAGCTTGGCCGCATTGGTCTGCCCGGCCGCCCACTGCTCGTCGAGATGGGGTCCCCAGGTCCCCGACGCGGCTCGCGGTTGCCGCCGCGCGGGCAGACCCGGCCGTCGTGGGTGGTCAACCGCGTGCAGGTGGGATCGCGAAGGTCAGCCGGTCGATGGGTTGGGGGTCCGGGTGACTGTGCCGAGCCCATCGGCGCCGACGGTGACCGCCGTTTCCTCACACCGAGTGTCGGTGACGGGCTGTGGTTTGCCGTCGAGGTCGAGCACGGGGGTCGCCTCGGTGTACCAGGATTCGATGACGGCGTTGCCCCAGAAGTCGCGGCGGCGGGGGTCATGCACGTTCCAGCGGAACGTTTCGTGGTCGGGGTCACCCGTGTAGTAATCACTGGTGTAGATCTCGACCCGGTGCCCGTCGGGATCCCGGAGGTAGACGTAGAACGCGTTGGAGACGCCATGCCGGCCGGGCCCGCGTTCAATGTGGGTTTCCTGGTGCAGCGAGCCAAGGATGTCGCACATCCGCAGCACCTGGTGTGACTCGTGGGCGAAGAAGCCCAGGTGGTGCAGGCGGGGGCCGGCGCCGCCGGTGAAGGCGACATCGTGGACGGTCTGTTTGCGGTACATCCAGGCGGCGTAGAGGGTCTCGCCGTCCTCGATGGTCTCGGAGCAGCGGAAGCCGAGCGCGCAATAGTGCCGGAAGGCGGCGGGAATGTCCGGGACGACGATGTTGAAATGGTCGAACCGGGCGATCTCGGCGCCGCGGCGCAGGTCGTAACGCTGCACCAGGCGCTCGGCCCGGGCTACCTGGTGGAAGAACTCGACGGTGAAGCCGAGCGGGTCGGTCACCCGCACCGCCTCGCCGATTCCCCGAGTGGTGCCGGCGGGCAGGCGCAGGGTGCGGCAGCCCAGGTGGTCGAAGAACGCCTCGGCCCGGTCGAGGTCGACGGCGCTGCGGACCCGGTAGGCGAGGTGGGAGGCGGCCGGGGCAGGGCCGGCCCGCAGCACCAGGTTGTGGTGGGTGAGCTCGTCATATCCACGGAGGTAGAGGGCGTCCGGTTCGGCGGCCTGCACGACCATGCCGAGCAGGTCCACCCAGAACCAGCGGGCCCGGTCCAGGTCGGTGACCACCAGTTCGGCGTAGACCGACCGCACGACGTCGGGCGGGGTGAGGTTGGTCATGCCGATCACTTCGCGGTCTGGTCGTCGTCGGGCGGCGGGCTTTGCTCCGTCGCCGGCAGGCCGAACCGGGGGGTGTGCGGGTCGCCGAGCGTCAGGTGCACGATTCGGGAGTCGGTGAAGAAGCCGATGCTCAGCTCGCCACCCTCCTGGCCCATCCCACTGGCCTTGGTCCCGCCGAACGGGGTGCGCAGGTCGCGGACGTTGTGCGAGTTGAGCCAGAGCATCCCGGCCTCGATGAGGTGCGCGACCCGGTGGGCGCGCCGCAGGTTGGATGTCCAGACGTAGGCGGCCAGGCCGTAGCGGGTGTCGTTGGCCAGCCGCACCGCTTCGGCCTCGTCGTCGAACGGGGTGACCGTCACGACCGGCCCGAAGATTTCCTCCTGAAAGATCCTCATAGTTGGGGTGACGTCGGCGAAGACGGTGGCGGCGAGGTAGTTCCCGTCCGGCAGGTGATAGGGGCGGGCACCGCCGGCGACCAGCCGGGCGCCCTCGGCGCAACCAATGTCGACGTAGTGCAGCACACGTTCGTAGTGCTCGGGGTGGACCAGCGCGCCGATCTCCGTCCCCGGATCGGCGGGCAGCCCGACCTTGATGGCCTGCGCCCGCGCGGCGAATGCGGCCAGGAACTCGTCGTACCGGCTGCGTTCGACCAGGATCCTGGAACCCGCGGTGCACCGTTCGCCGTTGAGCGAGAACACCCCGAACAGGGCCGAGTCCAGGGCGCGGTCGAGGTCGGCGTCGGCGAAGATGACCACCGGTGACTTGCCGCCGAGTTCCATCGAAAGGCCTTTGAGGAACGGCGCCGCGTTCGCCGTGATCGTGCTGCCGGTGGCGCTTTCCCCGGTGAACGAGATCAGCGGCACGTCCGGGTGCCGGACCAGCGCATCACCGGCCTGCTCGCCGATGCCGTGCACCATGTTGAACACCCCGTCGGGGACGCCGGCCTCGGCCATGATCTCGGGTAGCAGGCTCGCGGACAGCGGGGTCCATTCGGCCGGCTTGAGCACGACCGTCGCCCCGGACGCCAGCGCCGGGGCAAGCTTCCAACTTTCCAGCATGAACGGGGTGTTCCACGGGGTGATCAGCCCGGCGACCCCGCGGGGCTTGCGCACCACATAGTTCAGCTGGGTGGAGCCGACCCGGTAGGCGTTCTCGTGCAGCGAGCCGATCAGGTCGGCGAAGAACCGGAAGTTCTCCGCGGCGCGCTGCGCCTGGCCCCGAGCCTGGGTGATCGGCAGTCCGGTGTCGAACGACTCCATAGCGGCGATCCGGTCATCGCGGGCCTCGATCCCGTCCGCGATCCGGTTCAGCACTCGCGCCCGGACCCGGGCCGGCAGGTCGGGCCACGACCCGTCGGTGAACGCGGCCCGCGCTGCGCCCACCGCGGCCGCCACGTCCGCGGCCGAACCCGCTGCCACCTCGGCGTACGGAGCGTTCGTGACCGGGTCGGCGACCGGGAAGGTGGCACCGTCGGCACTGTCCACCCATCGGCCATCCACGAAATGCTGCAGCCGGGACGGCAGCGCGGAGGGCGCGTGCGCGGCACGCGGACTGGAGCTGATGGTAGTCATCGGATCAAAGGTCCAATCGTTGGGATGGTGCCCGGCTGGGGCCGGTAGTGGCCGGTGGTTGGAGACCGGAGCGGCGATGCGGGGTAGGGATCGGCTCGTGCGGCGGGGTCGGACGCGGTGACGGCCAAGCGGCAGCGACGGTCAGGAAGCGACGGGTCGGGCGGCCGCGGGGGAGGTGACGGCCGCGGCCGCACCGGAGCGTTCCGCGTCCGGCGAGCCGGCCAGTTCGGCGCCCTCGGCGAGCAGGGCCCGGATGCGCGGCAGCGCGGCGTCGGTGACCGGCACCAGCGGCGGCCGGACGTGGTCGGACGCCAGCCGGCCGAGCTGGGCGAGCACCCACTTCGCCGGCGCCGGGTTCGTCTCCACGAACAGCAGGTCCACCAACGGGTGCAGGCGGTAGTGCAGGTCTCGAGCCTTCTCATGGTCGCCGGCCATCCAGTACTCGTACATCTGCGCTACCGCGGCCGGCGCGATGTTGGCCGTGGCGCTGACGAAACCGGTGCCGCCGAGCGCGAGCAGCGGCAGGCACAGCAGCTCTATTCCAGACCAGACCAGCAGGTCCCGGCCGCAGGCGTGGATGACGCGGGAGAAGTGCTCGAAATCTTTGGTGGTCTCCTTGATCCCGACGATGTTGTCGTGATCGCGGCGCAGCCGCGCCACGGTTTCCGGGGCGACCTCGACGGCGGTGCGCGACGGCACGTTGTAGATCACGATAGGTAGCTGCGGGAACTCGGCGGCCACCATCGCAAACCAGTTGTAAAGGCCCTGCTGGGTTGGCCGCGCGTAGTACGGGGTGATCACCAGGACCGCATCCGCGCCGAGGTCGGCGGCCGCCGCCGTCAGCTGCATGGTCTCGTCCAGCTTCGCCGAACCGGTCCCCGGCAGGAACGGCACCCGGTCGGCCACCTCGTCTGCCACCACCCGCATCGCCTCGATGCGCTCCGCCACGCTCTGCGCGCTCGGTTCCCCGGTGGATCCGCCGATGGAGATGCCGTGCGAACCGACCGCCAGCTGCCAGCGCACCAGACCGCGCAGGCCGTCCAGATCGAGCGCACCATCCGGCCTGAACGGGGTGACCACCGGGGCGATCGAACCGCGGATGGACGCCGGGTTGCCGCGAAACCTCACGAGCCTGCCTCTCTGCCGCACCATTGCTCGTACGCCGCCTGCCAGGCCGGCCCGATGGGATAGAGCCCGACGATCGACTCCCCGGCGGCGACCTGCTCTGCGATGAACCGTTCCTGACGTTCCTGCTCGGCCGCGTCCGCGGCCACATCGGCGGCGAGCGCCGGCGGCACTACCAGCACTCCGTCGGCGTCCCCGACCAGCAGGTCCCCCGGCGCCACCAGCGCACCCGCGCAGGCGATCGGAACCCCGATCTCCCACGGCACGTGCCGGCGGCCCAGCACCGCCGGATGGGCGGCCGCACAGTAGACCGGCAGGTCCAGCTCGGCGATGGCGGCGCTGTCCCGCACCGCCCCGTCGGTGACGATGCCGGCAGCGCCCCGCCGGGCCGCCCGCAGCGCGAGGATGTCCCCTATCGTCCCGGCGTGCGGCTCACCCCGGGCCTCGATCACCAGCACCTCGCCCGGTTGGATCTCCTCCACGGCGCGTTTCTGTGCGTTCATCCCCGTCGCCCGAGCCGGGAACAGATCTTCCCGCAATGGCAGATACCGCAACGTTTGCGCGACACCGACCAGCCGTAACTCCGGCCGGGTCGGGCGCAGCCCGTCCAACGTGACTCCCTGCAGGCCGCGCTTGCGCAACTGCGAGCTCAACGTCGCCGTCGAAACCCGCCGCAATGTGTCCAGCACGTCCTTGGCTATGGCCGGGGCCGCGAATGGCGCCGCGGCCGGGCCGAACGCGGCGATCCGCGCTTCCGCGTCCGCCCGCGGCATCGCCCCGATCGGATCCAGCTCGACCTCGTCGTCCAGGACCGGGGTACGTAACCGCCCGGTGCACATCGCGCCCGCACTCACCTCGACCTCAACCAGGTCGCCGGGCCGCACTACCGACGATCCCGCCGGCGTGCCGGTCAAGATCACATCTCCCGGCTCCAACGTCATCAGCCGGGACAGGTCGGCAACCAGCAGGTCGAAACCGAAGCACAGCTCATCCATCGACGCGTCCTGCACCACCTGGCCGTTCACCCAAGTGCGCAGCCGTAGCGCGGCCGGGTCGAGCTCCCGCGCGTCCAGCAGCCGGGGCCCCACCGGCGTGAAACCGTCCGACCCCTTCGATCGCACATTCGACCCCCGGTCGGCGTACCGCAGGTCATACACACCCAGGTCGTTCGCCGCCGTCACCCATCGCACCCGCGACCAGGCTCGCTCCCGCGGTACCCGGCGGGTCCACTCACCGATCACCAGCGCGATCTCACCCTCGAACGTCAGCAGCTCGCAGCCCCGGGGTCGGACAACCGGCGTCCCATCCCCGGACAGCGACGACGGCGGTTTGAGGAAATACGACGGGAAATCGGGTATTCGGCCCCGCTGCGCCGCCCGGCTTGCATAGTTCAGATGCACCGCCACGATCTTCGACGGCTGCATGATCAGCGGGTTGACCATGAGCGGACCCCTCCCAGTTTAGGTGCGGTGGCAGGTACCAAGGTGCACAGATCAGATATGATCAAGGTCATCGCGACGGCGAGGGTGTCGACGTTGATTGCGGCGTGACATTGAAGTCCTCCTTACCCAAGCTGTACCCAAGCTGTTCGTGGCATCTCCGGCGCCGACAGGGTCGTCAACGGAATCATATATGGTTCTGAGTATCGTTGCGCCACTGTCCCTGCAGCGCTGGCGGTCAGGCCGCCGGCGGGGTCTCCCCGGGCTTCGCGGCCAAGGCTGCATGGCAGAACCGGACGAACGCCTGGACGCGGCGGGTGGCGCGAGCCCGGGTCGGCCGGGCCAGGACGACGGCGACCTCCCCCGGCCCGCTCTCGATGGGGCGGGTGACCACCCGGCGCCCGTCGTAGGTCACGTCGGTCCGCGGGCGCTGGATGAGCAGCGAATACCCCAGGCCCCGTCCGACGAGGGACCGCACCAGCTCGACGTTCCTGCTGCGGTAACGGACCCGGGGCGTCAGCCCGGCCGACTCGAACACCATGGTCGTGTGGTGCACGCTCGGTGGGATGTCGAGCATGACCAGCGGCTCGCCGGCAAGCTCCGCAAGGTCGACCTGTTCCAGCCCCGACAGCCGGTGGCCGGCGGGCAGGACCACGTGCGGACGTGCCCGGTACAGCACCTCGGTCGTGGTGCCGGGCACGATGTCCTGGTCGTACATCAGCGCCACCTCGCAGTCACCGGCGGCGAGCAGGCCCTGCAGCTCGGTGAGCGAGCCTTCGACGAAATCGAGGTCCACGCCGGGATGCGCGGCCTGGAACCCTTCCAGCAGCGGCGGGAGCACCAGCGGCGCGAGCGGGCTATAGCAGCCGACAACGAGCCGCCCGACGAGTTCCTGTCCGAGGTCGTGCACCCCCGACTGCAGCTCGCCGGCGGCCCCGAGGAGCGCGCGTGCCTCGACCAGAACGTGGTTGCCGGCAACGGTGAGGGCCAGTCCCCGGGCTGGGCGTCGCAGCACCAGTTGTGTGCCGAGCGCGCGCTCCAGCTCCGTGATCGCCAGGGACACACCCGTGGCGGAGACCCGCATCCGGGCGGCAGCCCCGCTGATCGTGCCGGCCTCGGCCGCCGCGACGAAGTACTGCAGCTGACGGAGCGAGAACCTGGGCTCATCCATAAGTAAAACCTTGCTTCCTCTGCAAATACTGATGCTGGACAACAGGATGTGACCGTGACCACGATGCTCCCGTCAAGAGCGCCCGGAAGCCGAGGGGAGCGCACCAACAAAGATGGCCGTCGACACCGACCACTTGGGCACCCGGATCCGCCTCGCGGATCTGTGGGCAGACCCGTATCCGATCTACCGGGAGCTGCGGGCCCGGGAGCCCGTCGCCTGGGTTCCGGCCGCGAACCGCTACCTGGTGACCCGCCACCGCGAGGTCGTCCACCTGGAGAAGCATCCCGAGACGTTCAGCGCCGCCGAGCGGGACTCCTTGATGATCCGGGTCATGGGCCACACGATGCTGCGCAAGGACGGCGCGGCGCACGCCCGGGAACGGGCGGCGGCCGAGTCCGTGCTGCGACCGCGGACTGTGCGGGACCACTGGACCCCGATCTTCCAGCGAAACACGGACGACCTGATCAGCCGCCTGTACGAGCGGGGTGAGGCCGACCTGTTTCGCGAGTTCGCCGGGCCACTCGCCGCGACGAACCTGGCCGCCGTGCTCGGATTTCGCGATGTCAGCGCGGCGGACCTGCAGGAATGGTCCCAGGCCATGATGGACGGCACCGGCAACTATGCCGACGACCCGCAGGTGTGGCGCCGGTCCGAGACCGCGGCCCGGGGCGTCGACGACGCGATCGACGCGGTGGTCCCGTACCTGCGGCGGTCGCCCGACTCCTCCTTGATCTCGGCGATGCTGCACGCCCCGGACCCCCTGTCGATCGAGGAGATCCGCGGCAATGTCAAGATGTTCATCGGTGGCGGGCTGAACGAGCCGCGCGACTCGCTCGCGGTCGGCGCCTGGGCGCTGCTGCGCCATCCCGACCAGCTGGCCGCTGTCCTCGCCGACCCGTCCCTGTGGCGGAAGGCTTTCGAGGAGACGGTGCGCTGGGTCGCTCCGATCGGCATGTACCCGCGGCAGACCACCCGGGAGGTCGAGCTCGGTGGCACGCTGCTGCCCGCAGGCGCCCGGCTCGGTGTCGTCCTCGGATCGGCGAACCGGGACGAGGAGGTCTTCCCCGACCCCGACCGGTTTGACGTCTCGCGCCGGCACAACAACCACATCGCCTTCGGCGGCGGCCCGCACTTCTGCCTCGGATCCTGGATCGCCCGGGCACAGGTGAGCCAGGTCGCCTGGCCGACGCTGTTCGGCCGGCTGGGCGGACTCGAGATCGTCCCCGCCGAGCCGGTCCGGCTCGGCGGATGGGTATTCCGCGGCGTACTCAATCTGCCGGCCCGCTGGCGGCCCTGACCCGCGCCCGCAAAGCCGCAACGGACGCGAGGAGCCTCCCCATGCCAAAAATCACCTTCGTAGGCCCCAACGGCGCGAGAAAAGTCGTCGACGCGGACCTCGGCGCGAGTGTCATGCAGGCCGCGGTCAGCCACGGCGTCGAAGGCATTCTCGGCGAGTGCGGCGGTGCGGCGATGTGCGCGACTTGTCACGTATACGTCGACGCCGAGGACGTCGGACGGCTGCCGGCGATCAGCGCTGACGAGGACGAAATGCTCGACGCCACCGCCTCCCCCCGCACCAACACCAGCCGGCTGAGCTGCCAGATCACCGTAGCCGAAGGTCTTGATGGCCTCGTCGTTCAGGTTCCAGAGGAACAGATGTGACCGGTCATGCCGTGCCCGGACACGCTCCCGGTACCCGCCGCGGGGTGCTGATCGTCGGCACGGGTCAGGCCGGAACGCAGACCGCGATCTCATTGCGCCAGCGTGGGTTCGATGGGCCCATCACAATGGTCGGCGAGGAACACGGCCTGCCCTATCAGCGTCCGCCGCTTTCCAAGGCGTTCCTGACCGGTGAGCACGACCGGGCGCTGCCACTGCGGTCGGAGCGATTCTTCAGCGACCATCAGATCGAGCTTGTCCACGACACGAAGGTCACCTCGCTCGACTGCGCACTGCGCCGGGTGAGGCTCGCATCCGGTGCATGGTTGCACTTCGACCACCTGGTCCTTGCGGTGGGAGCGCGCAACCGTCCGCTCCCCGGCCTGGGGACTGACCTGGACGGGGTGTTGTCGCTACGCACGGTCGCCGACGCGGAGCAACTCCGGGACCGGATGGCCGCCGGCCCCCGGGTACTCGTCATCGGCGCCGGCTTCATCGGCCTGGAGTTCGCGGCGGTCGCCGTCCGCCGGGGTCTGGAGGTGACGATTGTCGAAGCCGCAGGCCGGCCGATGGCGCGGGCCGTATCGCCGGTCGTCTCCGCCCATTTCGCCAGGGAACACCGGCGGCGCGGGGTCCGGCTGCTGGCCCGCCGGACGGTGACCCGTCTCATCGGAGATCGCGGCCGCGTCGTCGGCGCGCAGACGGATGATGGGGAGAGGCATCCGGTCGACCTGGTGCTGGTCGGCATCGGCGTGCTGCCGAACGTGGAACTCGCCGCCGGCGCTGGCATCGCGGTTGGCGCCGGCAGTGCGGCCGGCCCTGGGACGGCCCGGCAAGGAATCGGCGATGGAATCATCGTGGATCGGTATCTGCGCACGTCGGCGACCGCTGTCTCCGCGGTAGGTGACTGCGCCCGTTTCCCCTTCGCGCGGGACGGCGGGGCGATACGGCTGGAATCCGTCCAGAACGCGGTCGACCAGGCCCGCTGCGTGGCAGGCCGGCTGACCGGTCAGCCCGAACCGTTCCACGCCGTGCCGTGGTTCTGGAGCGACCAGGGCGGGACGAAACTTCAGATCGCCGGGTTGATCACCGGCCATGACGAGACCGTGGTGCGGGGCGACCCGGACAGCGGATCTTTCTCGGTCTTCTGCTTCCGTCCCGGCCGGCTGCTGGGAGTGGAGTCCGTAAACCGGCCGGCCGACCACCTGGCGAGCCGGCGTCTCCTGGCGGGCAATATCACTATTTCCCAGGAACAGGCTGCAGACCCGGACGTCAACCTGAAGGCGCTGGTCTGACGCGGGCATCACCACGCCCGAGGTCTTGCCTGGACTGCTGGTGATGTCATAACTGGAGCTCTCGTG
>NZ_CAUVXO010000026.1:0-16236 GCF_963555865.1 Protofrankia sp. Cr1 | reverse complement strand
TAAGAAGGCGTCACCCGACGTCTACGTTCGCGCGTTCCTCGAACGCGTGCAGGGTCGCCAACTTGTGCTCGCGGGCTACCCGTTCGATCTCGGCCGCCGACGCGCCGGCGGCGATGAGGCGGATCAGCTGCTCGTCCTCCAGCACCGACCGCTGCGACCGCCCCGGCACCAGGCTGAACGTCGTCCGTCGGATCACTTTCAGTCGCGACCATTCCCGCTCCACCAGCGCCCGCAGGTGCGGGTTCGGGCAGCCCCCGCACAACACCTCATGGAAAGCATGGTTGTGCTGGGTGAACCCGAGTGGGTCGAACTGCGCCAGGCTTTGCCGCATCCGCGCGTTGATGTCCCGTGCCCGTGCCCGTGCCCGTGCCCGTGCCCGCCGCCGACGCCGACCGGCTGGGCCATCCTGTCTCCTTTTGCGAGCGCTCCCGTGATTTTGACGTCCATCGTCTGGTCCCAGGAGTCCTCGGTCCTGTCCCACGGGCCGTGATCCATGATCCCGTGGTTCACGCGGCGCCCGTCGATGGCGGCGCCCGCGGGCGCGGCGGGCATCAGCCGCCACCCCCCACCGCGGGGGCCGACGCCACTGGAGCCGGCTGCGGGGTTGGCGCCGCCACCGTCGGTGATTCCTCCGCCGGTGATCTCTACGGCTGGGATGCCTCCGGCGTCGCCGCCGCTACCTCGTCACCGGCCGATGGCTCGGCTCCCTTGGCCCCGTCCAGGTCGAGCGCGAAGTAGGCCCGGCGGAGGATCTCGGGTTGGGCCAGGAGGTCCTTCGCCCGGCCCGAGTGTACGATCTTTCCGCGGCCCAGCAGGTAGGCATTGTCGCCGATGCGCAGGGCGTCCGAGGCGAACTGCTCGACCAGGAGCACCCCCATGCCGTCGTCGGCGAGGCGGCGCACCACCGGGATCAGCCGCCTGACGATGACCGGGGCGAGGCCGAGGGAGAGCTCGTCGACCAAGATCATGGTCGGGTCGCAGGCGATTGCCGTGGCCAGGACGAGCATCTGCTGCTCGCCGCCGGAGAGCAGCCCGGCCCGGACGTCGCGGCGGGCGGCGAGCTCCGGAAACAGCTCGCAGCCCCGCCGGTAGCCGTCGCCGGCGCCGACGATGGTCAGGTTCTCCTCGACGGTGAGGTCGGCGAAGATGCTGCGGCCCTGCTCAACGTGGCAGATGCCGGCGCGGGCACGGGCCAGCCGGCCGGCTCGGGTCAGCGTCCGGCCACCGAGGCTGGTCTTTCCGGCGGCGGTCCTGATCACCCCGGAGATGGCTTCCATCAGGGTCGTCTTGCCGGCGCCGTTGGGCCCGAGCAGCACGGTCACCTCGCCGGCGGGGGCAACCAGATCCACGCCGTGGACGACAGGGAACCCACCGCGGTCGACCCGCACACCCTCCAGCGTCAGCGCGGTACTCATGCGACCACCATTTCCTGTTCGCCCAGATAGGCGGCGACGACATCCGAGTGCGCCAGGACCTCGTCGACCTCGCCGGAGGCGATGACCTTGCCGAAGTCGAGGACGGTCACGGTCGAGCACGCCACCTGCACCATGGCCATGTCGTGTTCGATCAGGAGCACTCCGCAGCCGAACCGGTCGGGGATTTCGGCGATGCGGCGCGCCAGCAGCGCCGACTCCTGGGCGGGAATGCCGGCCGCGGGCTCGTCCAGCAGCAGCACGGCCGGCCGCGCAGCCAGACCGGCCGCGACGTCGACGAGGCGCCGGGTACCGACGTCGATGTCGGCGATCGTCAGGTGGGCCGGCGGGCCGGCGACGAAGTCGAGCAGCTCGGTGACCTCGTCCCGCGGTAACGTGCGGCGCGCCGCGAGCCGCAGGTACTGCTGGACGGTGAGCTCGGGGACCGCCAGGCCCTGCTGGAAGGTACGCCGGATCCCGGCACGGGCGCGCTGCGTCGCGGACAGGCCGGTGACGGGACGCCCGGCGAGCAGGATCTCGCCGTGGTGGCCGGGTAGGAAGCCGGTCACGGCGTCCACCAGCGTCGACTTCCCTGCACCGTTCGGACCGATCAGACCGGTGACGCTGTGGGGTTCGACCGCCAGGTTCACCGCGTCCAGGACGACCATGCTGCCGTAGCGGACCGTGACGTCCCGCAGCTGGAGGGCTGGAACGGCCGGTCTGGACGGGGCGGGCTCGCCATGGTGGACGCGGACGGCTATCGGGGCGGGCAGGCGCGAGCCGACCGCGCCCTGCTGTGCCGCGCCCTGCTGTGCCGCGCCCTGCTGTGCCGCCGCCTGGTACAGGGCGGTGGCCCGGCGGCGGCCCGCTCGGGCGCGCAGCGCCTCGGCCAGCCCAGAACCCTTGCGCAGCGCGTGGATGGTGCCGAGGGCGAACAGGATGCTGCCGATGTCGGCGGGCAGGTGGATGCGGCGCAGCAGCTCGGGCATCAGCGCGCCGGCCGCGCCCGCGAACATCGCACCTTCCGGGAAGCGCGCCCCGAACAGCACCGCGACCGTGAACGCGACCAGCGAGGGGAACGAGCCGAATGCCTGGTTGGCCGCGAGGCCGAGCTGGGTGATGAGCAGCGACCCGCCCAGGCCGGCGATGAACGCCGCCGCGCCGAACGCGGTCAGCTTCGCCCACGCCACCGACAGCCCCATCGCGGCGGCCGACCGCTCGCTGCGGCGGATCGCCAGCCAGCCGGCCCCGGTCGGCCGCTGGCCAAGCACAGCCAGCCCGCCGACGACCAGTAGCAGCAGCCCCCAGCACAGCCAGTAGTAGTTGCGGTCGGCGGCGAAGACACCATCCCGCGGCACGATGATCCCCTCGTCCACCCCGGGGATGCTGGACCGGTTGAGCAGCGTGTCCATTACCGACGCGCAGCCCAGCGTGACGATGGCGATGTTCACCCCGCGCAGCCGCAGCGCAGGCAGCCCGACCAGGATCCCGAACGGCACGGCCGCGAGCCCGGACAGCAGGATCAGCAGCACCACCGGCAGGTCAGGCCCGTGCATGGACAACCAGGCGGTGACCCACGCACCGATCGCGGCGAAGCTGAGCTGGCACAGCGAGATCATCCCGCCGCGGCCGGAGACCACCCCGATGCTCAGCGAGGTGAACGTGGTGATCACCGCTGAGGTGGCGATAAACAGCCAGTAGCTGGACAGCCCGAGCGGAAGCATCGTGACGGCGACGATGGCCACCGCCGCCACGATGCCTGCCCGGCGGATCGGGATGCGCTGGCCACCACCCCGGTCACCATCCCGGTCACCACCCAGGCGGTCGCGCAGGCTACCGAGCGACATCCCAGACCTCCTTTCGCTGGACCACACAGAGAACGATCACCACGACGACGAACGGGATGACGTTGCTGAACGGGGCGATGCTCTGGACGTCACCGATGAGGCCGGTCAGCACCCCGATCCCGATCCCGCCGGCCACGGTCAGCCAGAAGGACCGGAAGAGCCCGATCAGCGCCGCCGCGGTGGCCGGCAGGATGAGCAGGCTCAGGCTGGCGAACTGGCTCGTCTGCACCGGTGCGACGAGCAGTACCGCGCCGCCGGCGACGAGGCCGGACACCGCCCACACCGCCGTGGTCAGCCGCCGGACCGGGATGCCGAGCAGCTCGGCGGTGACCGGCCGGGCAGCCACCGCGCGCAGCCGGTGGCCCGTCCGCGTCCGGCCCAGGACGATGGTCAGTACCGCCGCCATCACCACCGACGCTGCCAGGGAGATGAGCGTGGCTGCGGTCAGCACGACCCCGGCGACCTTGAGCCTCACGTCCGGCAGGATGGGCGGGAAGGCCCGAGGGTCGCCGCCGAACAGTCGGCTGCCGACGGCGAGCAGCCCGACCAGGATCGCGATCGACACTCCGGCCCGGGTGGTGACGTTCGCCTCCCCGAACCAGCGGTTCATCGCCAGGCCGATGACGACCGCGATGGCCGCCCCGGCCGCGAGCCCCGCGACGGCAGCCGGCAGGTAGCCCCAGCCGTCGTCGTGCAGTTCGATCATTGCGAACGCGGCGAAGGCCCCGATGGCGGCCTGCGCCAGGTTCAGCACACCGGCCATCCGAAACGTCAGCACCAGGCAGATCCCGAGCAGCGCGTACACGCCGCCGGCAACCAGACCCGACACGCCAGCCTGGATCATGACATCATCCCTTCCGCGTTGGCCGGGGCCTACTTCGCCAGCGCCGTCTCTGGCAGCGTCTGCGGCTTGCCAACCGGGACCCACTTGCCGCCCTGCACCTGGACCATCTGGATCGACCTGTTCGGGAAGTGCCCGAACGTCCACGGCGACAGCAGCAGCGGGTTGGAGAGCGGTGTCTTCTTTTCCAACGCCGCGGCGACGGAGGCGGGGGTGATGTCGTCGCTGATCGACTTCAGCACCGAGGCGAACAGCTGCGCGGCGATGTAGCCGCCCTCTGACAGCGCCGTGACCTTGCCCCCGGCCTTCTGCACCGCGTTGCGGTATGCGACGACGGCCGGGTCGTTCGAGGTGATGGGGACGAACTCGGAGGCGGCGTAGAGGCCCTCCGCCGTCTTCCCGGCCGCCGTGATCAGACTCTCGCTGTAGCCGGTGGTCGGGGCGATCACCTTGCCTGGGAAGCCCTGCGCCTGCACGGCCTGCAGCGTCGAGACGATCTGCGGCTCGATACCGCCGTAGGCCAGCGATTTGCAGCCGGCCTGCTTCGCGTTCACCACGAAGGGGGTCGGCGGGTCGTTGGGGCCCTGGGAGTCAGCGAAGTACTTGAAGGTGACCCCGTACTTCTCGGCGATGCCGCGGATCGCGGCGTCGGTGGCGGCGAGGCCGGGGCCGGTGGTGCCGAAGTAGCACTGCTCGCTGATCCCCAGCTCCTGCTTGACGTAGATGTCCTGCAGGGCGCCGGAGATGACGGGGCCGGCGTTCACCGGCGCGAAGGTGCTCGCGGTCGTGCACTGCGGCTGCAGGCCAAGACCGATCGTGTAGACCTTGTTCCGCTGGTACATCGGGACGTTCGTGGTGCAGTCGCCGGCCGCGCTCAGCGAGGCGACGTTCGCGACGACATGCTCCTGCTCGACCAACTGCCGGCCGACCTGGGCCGCGGTGGCGGGGTCGCTGGCGTCGTCCCTGACGATGTACTCGATCTTCCGTCCGTTGATGCCGCCGTTCGCGTTGATCTCGTCGAACGCGGCCTTGGCCCCGGCCGTCGCGTCCGGGAACGGTAGCGGTCCGGTCAGCGAGGCGACCGCCCCGACCTTGATGGGACCCGTCGACCCCCCGCCGGATCCGCCCGACGAACCGCAGGCGGCCACGGTTAAGGCCGCGGCTACCGTCACGCTGACCATCGCGGCCCGCCCGCGGAGCGTTCTCTGCGTCATCTCGATGCCTCTCTCGCAATTCGAACACGAAATAAAATATTGTCTTAGGGCGAAGGTGTCCCGCCGTTGCCAGCAACCGGCGGCGCGGGAGCCGGCGTCCGCCGCCTGGAGCCCACCCGGCCCGGGTCTCGGGCGCGGGGCACAAGCTCGGGACCCTGGCCTAGTCGAAGAGGATCACGCCGCGGATGTCGCGGCCGGCGGCCATGTCGGCATATCCCTGGTTGATCTCGTCCAGCTGGGAGGTGCGGGTGATGAGCTGGTCGAGCATCAGCTCGCCGGACTCGTAGTAGCGCGGCATCCACGGGACGTCGTAGCGGGCGCTCGCCCGGCCGGAGCAGGCACCGCGGATCTCTTCTCCCACATGCTGAGGGAGAAGAGATCCAGCTTCACGTCCCGCTGGAGCAACGACGCGATGGAGGTGCGCGACATTCATTCACTCCTCCAGGGACAAGCAATATATGAGATGCTATATGATTAGCTCGATGAGAGCAAGCACACACCTGCGCGGCTTTGCGTGATCAGCGAGTAACTAGCGGTGGACCCGTTCGGCCGACAGCGGCGGGAGCACCGCCGGCATGGGGCGCGCGGCCTCGATCGCGGACTCGATCTCCCGTGTCACCGTCTGCGGTGCGGTCAGCATTGCGCTGTGCGGCTCGGGGATCTCCCGGATCCGCCAGCCGCGGCTCCTCGCCCGCTCCAGCGACAGGGCGGCGATACTGCGCCACCCGGTGCAGGCCACGTACGAGCAGTCGAGCACCTCGGGGAACAGCAGCCGCACCGGCTGGGTGAGGGTGCCGAGCGGCTGCGGCCGTAGATGGGACCTGAGCCAGGTCGAGGCCTCGGCGTGCGGTCCGACCAGGACCTCCCGGGGTGGTGGCGGGACCAGCCAGCCGTGCCCGTGTTCGGCGGCGGCCCGATGTGTTTTCGCCCGCATCAACGGGGAGAACCCGTCCAGCGCGTTCTCCCCGTTTTCCGGGACGAATCCATCAAGGTAGACAAGATTGCGGATCCGCTGCGGCATCCGGTCGTGCAGGACACCCAGAATCATGCCGGCGTAGCCGTGCCCCACCAGGACGACAGACGGGAGGTCGGCGAACGTGATCAGTTCCTCGACCTCCCGGACATGGGCGGAGAGATCGGTTGTCTTGGTCGCGAGATAGGCTCGCTCGCCCAGGCCCGTCAAGGTGGGCGCCCACACCCGGTGACCATGGCTCCGTAATGCTGCCCCAACCAGGTCCCAGCAGGAGCCGGCATGGAAGGCGCCGTGCACGAGCATCACGTCGGCCATCCCTACCGCCTTTCCTGCGTCACCGCCGAGTCCTCCGCGACGGGGCGCGAACGTCCCGCCGGGACGGCAACGGAACGATATTTACCCCGCGTCGCACAAGACAAGGCCCCGGACGGCATCAGTACGGCAGGCCGGGGGCGGCCAGCGGCGGGACGCTGGCGGCCAGCGTGCCCGCGGTGCCTGCCCGGGATGTGCAACTGTGCGGCGACTGGGCCTACGCGGACATGAACCCTGATGCCGTCCCGTCGGAGGCGACGCCATCCCCTTCGGCCGACTGGCGTTCCTGGAAGGCGCGCAGGGTAGCCAGCTTGTGTTCGCGGGCGACCCGCTCGATCTCCGCCTCCGACGCCCGCGCCTCAATCAGCCGTATCAGATGCTCGTGCTCCAGCACTGACCGCGTCGCCCGACCCGGCACAATCCCGAACGTAGTCCGCCGGATCACGTTCAACCGCGACCACTCCCGGTCCACCAACGACCCCAGATGCGGATTTGGGCAGCCGCCGCACAGCACCTGGTGGAACTCGTGGTTCAGCCGGGTGAAGCCCACCGGATCGAACTGTGCCAGGCTCTCGCGCATCCGGGCGTTGATGTCCCGTGCCCGATCCAGGTCCGCCGTCGACAGGTACGGCGCCGCCAGCGCCGTCGCCGCCCCCTCCAGCACCGCCACGACTTGCATCGTGGATGCGAACTGGCCGCTGTCTATCTTCGCAACCGCCGCGCCCACATTGCGCTGGAATGTCACGTATCCCTCGGCCTCCAGCCGGCGGACAGCTTCCCGCACGGGCACCGGAGAAACGGACAACTCGCGCGCCAGCTGATCGAACACTAGCCGATGTCCCGGCCCGTACTCGCCGGCGGTAATACGATCCTTGATCGTCTCATAGGCGGACTCCGACTTCGACCCACCGCGGCCCGTACCTACCGGCTCGATCATCACATCTCCTCGACGCCTGCGCAGGCTCCGTCCGGACCGTCCGGCAGCCTCTCGGGAGATCGCGGCCGCGCGGGCCGCGCACACCACATGCTGTATGCGCTCGGCACCGCAAAATATATAGGATCGCGTATCTGTTATCGGTCAGCTGCCGCGTCGGCTGGACCACGGTTGCTGACCGCCGCCGGGTCGCCGGACCCGCGCCCGCCGCCACGCTGTCGTCGACGATCTGCTGTACCGCCGTGCGAGGCTGGTGCGGCCGGGGACGGTCGAGGGGAGCAGGTGCCCGTTCGGCTGCGAGGGCAGGGCCGCGGCCTCCAGCAGCTCGCTGGCGCTGGCCTGCAGCTCCACCGCTGTCTTGCCGACGATACCGCCGGTCTCCCGGATGATCCAACGGGCCAGCTCGTCGTGGTGCTGCTCGATAAGACCCGCGGCCCGGCGAAGGACGGCGGCGCGTTCGGTCACGTCCAGCGTCGCTGGGGCGTCGACCCACTCGCCCAGGTAGATCCGGCCCTTCCAGCGTTCCTCGGCGAGGAACGGGGTTTGTTGCGTCCGCTCGGGTGCCTGGGTGCTCATGGTGTCACATCCCTCAAGGCGGGGGGCGGACGTGGAGGTCAGGAACGGAAAATATACGATAAAATTGATTATGTTGGTCTCGCAATGGAGTGACGAGGGCCTGAAATGACATGGGTGAACGGAACCGCCGCCGGCACCGAGGACGGGCCGGGCTCGCCGGCCGACGCCTACGGCCACCACCTGGTGGGCCTGCGGACCATCGAAGCTCAGCCGGGGCGGGCCGTGGTGGCGCTGGACGTCAGCTCCTGCCACCTCAACCACGTCGGGATCGCCCACGGTGGCGCGATTTTCTCGCTTGCCGACCAGGCGGTGGCGCTGGCGGCCAACCTGCACGGGGAGATCGCCGTGGTGAGCAACGCGACGATCCACCTCCTGCGGCCGGCACGAGCCGGCGACCGCCTGGTGGCCACGGCAGAGGAGGACCGGCGCGGGACGACCCTTTCCCTCTACACCGTCCGGGTCACCCGCGGGTCCGAGCTGGTCGCCCTCGTCACGGGCCAGACGGCGACGGTCGGCTCGGCTCGGCGGCGCGGTTGAGCCGCTGGCGCCGCGCCGCCGGCGCTCGCGGCAGCAGTACTCGCACCCCCACCCGAAGGGTTCCGGCGGGCGGGGGACCGAGAGCCGTCCCCGCCCGCCGGCCTCGACAGGCTTAGCTGGCGACCTCAACGAGGCCGTTCCTCAGCGCGGCCGCGCCTCCGTCGACCGCCGATTCGAACGCATAGGCCTGACGATCGCCGCGCCCGCCGGCATCCCACACGGTGGTGGTGAGCACCTCGCTGGGCTGGACGATCCGGCTGAAACGCACCGCCAACCGCTTCAGCCGGGTCGGATCGTCACCGCAGGTGTGCCGGATCAGGCCGCGGGTGGCGAAGGCGAGCGTGCACAGCCCGTGGTTGATGATGCCGGGGAGGCCGGCCCGCCGGGCGAACTCGTCGTCAGTGTGGATGGGCATGAAGTCGCCGGAGGCATGGGCGTAGCGGGTGGGCGTGTCCGGCTCGAAGGTCCGGTCGAAGACGGCGACCGGCGGCGCCTGCAGCAGTGCCGCGGGCACGTCGAACTCCGGCTTGTCGCCGCCCACCTGTTTGGAGGTGTGCGCTTTCCGCATGATCACCGTGACGAACTGCTCGACGACGAGCTCGCCGTCGGGAGTGTGCGTCACCCCCTTGACGGTGATCGTGACGCCGGCTCCGACCGGGCGGAAGCCGACGCCGAACGCCCGCGAGATCAGGCGCATCCCGGGCTCGATCGGGCGGTGGAACCGGAAGTCCTGCTCACCATGCAGGCCGGACATGCGGACCTCGTCGTTGGGGATCACCCGCTGGGCGATGGGGTCGCATACCTTCATCGCCGGCACCGCCGCGAAGACCGGCGGGGCCAGGTCACCGGAGCGGTGCCTGGGGTGGTCGTCGCCCGTCGCCAGGGCGTAGCGGACCAGGCTCTCCCGCTCGACGACGAACTCCTTCTCCTCGCCCCACCGGCCGATCGGCTCGGCATTGAAGTCGGGGGATGTGGCGGTCGCAGTAGCCATGCTTCTCCTCGGACTCGCGATGCCCACGGTGCCCGATGGACATCATTGACGACATCAAATATTATACGATGCCTGAGCTAGATCGCTCTGCCCGTCTGGGGATGGAGGATGGTGCCCGTGAGCGTTGCGACCCAGCAGCGCCTCCTGCTCGGTCAGGAGCACGCCCGCTCGGTCCGGGAGTCGTACCTGAAGCTCGCCGGTAGCGCGGCGTTCCCTGGGAGCAGAACCGGGTTCTGGGCCGCCAGGGCCAGCTGGGGCGCGGGGTCTCCGATCGGTCCGGCGGCCAGAGCTCGGACGGGCACGGCGTCGACCCCGTGTTTGCCGGCATCGCCGTCGAGGAGCTCGCCCACGCGAACTTCTCCCTGAGCATGATCGTCTTCCCGAGCATCATGAACGGTCGTCTGCTGGACGGGCTCTGATCGGTTTGACCGCGATCGGAGCGGCACAGCGGGCGCTCGACATCACCATCGAGTTCGTCCGGGAACGCCAGGGCTCGGCGGATCGCGCGCTTCCAAGGAGCGTCGTTCCCGATCGCCGAACATGACGCCCGGCTGGAGGCTGCGAGACGGTTGGCCTACCGCACCCGCACCGCGTCCCGCCGAACCCGCTCCGCCCGGCTCATCCGAGCGCCTGCAGACCACGAAAAATCATGTGACCGACTATTGCCGATCGTGTTTCGAGTGACTACTTTCGCCGTGTCAGGCTCAGCGGCGGCCCATCTGTCCTCGCTTGCTCCTGTGAAAGGAGTCGTCTGTGGCAACCACCGTGGCGACGAGCCGCGCCTGCCCAACGGCCTGTGAAGGGCAGGCAGCCTCCCGCGTCGGCGTTCGCCTCCCTGGCCGTGTGGCTGGGCGGTTCGGAGATCTGGACGGCGGCCCGGGAAACGGCCATGACCTGGTCGATGCGTCTGGTGATCTGCATGGCCGTCGGGATCCCAGCCGGCCTGGCAGTCATCAAGTTCGACATTCTCGGTTACGTGCTGAACAGCGTGTTCCGTCTGGTCGAGTCTGTCGTGTCGCGCTGGCACCGTCTGCGGCGGTACCGCCACGACCAGCTGACCGTAGCGGTCTGGAAATGACGGGGCGGGTCGGCGGCCGATCAGCTGCCCTCCAGGTCACGGAAGTACTCCAGGGCGAGATCCGCCCACTCCTTGTGGTGGCTGAGAAACAACTCGTACGCGGACTGCCGCGGCCATTTATCGGGCAGCAGCGAGTCCGGGAGTTCGGGATCCATGCCGGGGAACTTCCGCCACTCGGTGATCATGCGGATCCATACGGCGAAGATCGCGCTGGGATTTCGGGGTTTGGCGCGCGAAAAGGTGCGGTGGAAGTCGCGATAGCGTACCCGGAGTTCGTCGAGGTCCCATGTGGCGCGCGCGACCTGCTTCGGGTCGTGCGCCCGGCACGGCTCCGCGGTGAATACCAGGCATTCGATCGGGTCCGGACCGGACTGGAGCACCCGAATGGCGGCATCCTCGTGATGCACATGCGGCGAGATCCACACGCCATTGCCGAGAGAGCCGAAACCGAGCCAGGAGAGCTGGGAGCGAATCTGATACCGCTGGTCGCGCCGTTCCTCCGGGACGCTGAGGGTGATCAGAAGCCAACGGCCGTCCCACCGTACTGGTGCGCCGAAGGCCCAGGCTCGTTCTCGCGCCTGCACCAGACGTTCTCGGGTGCTGTCGGTCACGCTCATCAGGGCCCTACGGCCGACTCGCTCGCTGGTCAGCCACCCGTCACGCGAAGCACGCGATACTGCCTGGCGGGCGGCCGAGGTGGTGGCACCCGAGGTCTCCAACGCGCGGACCAGGGTCTCCTGCCACACCTTTCTCCCGTCCCGCAAGACAGCCTCACCCAGAATGGTCAGGAGGGTGGCCCGGGTGGTGCGGCCAGCGTCCCGCTGGGAAATCGCAGCGGTGGTCATTGAGCAGACGATAGTGCCTTACGACCGACATGTGTCACATGACTGGTGATCGGCACGAATACAGGACCCATACCTGACGTGCCGGATGCCGCGCTCGGCGGCGGTACGCCGTCGACCGGGCAGCAGGTAGGAGAAGAGCACCCCTATGACCGACGACGAACTGCAGCAGCTGGTCGCCTCGCTCTCCGAGCAGGTGCAGCGGCTGGAAGACATCGAGCAGATTAAAAAGCTGCAGCGCAGCTATGTCCGGTTCCTCACCGACCACGAGTGGGAGGCCGCGTTGGACGCCTTCACCGAGAACGCGGTCGTTGACGTGCGCGACCACGGACCCCGGCGGGGACGGGAAGAGGTCGCCCGGCTCTTCGCCGGGATGCACGCTCACGATGGCCCGCGCAGCGGCTACGTTCTCAGCTCTCCTGTAGTCGAGGTGGCCGGGGACACCGCCAGCGGTTTGTGGACCTTGCACTGCCACTGGTGCGATGTCTCGGAGACGGATCCCACGGTGCGGGTCTATGGCCCCTGGTACGAGGGGCGTTATCGCTGCACGTACCGCAGGGAGGCAGGCCGGTGGAGGATTTCCCGGATGAACCTGCGGGTGGTTCTGCCCGACCGGGACCTCGAACCGGACGCGATCGAGGCACCGGCCGAGCGCGGCGAGAAGGTGATCAGCGGTGCTGACCGAAGCAGCTGACCGAACCGGCCGGCTCGGCCCGGGGGCCGATCTGAGAGCGCGGCTGGCTGATCTCTCGGTACGCCTGAAGGCGCTGCAGGACCTGGGGGAGATCGAGGCGCTGCACCGCTCCCACACCCGGGCCGTATCCGAGCGGCGGTTCGGAGAGCTCGCCGATTACTTCACCGACGACGCGGTCGCCGACATGCGCTCGCACCGGCCGGTGGCCGGCCGCGCGGCGATCGAGCGCCACTTCGCGGGTATGGCCGCGGCACCGCTGACCGGGGCCGGCTACGTCCTCAGCTCGCCAGCGGTCGAGGTGCGGGCGGACCGGGCGGTCGGCGAGTGGTCCTGGCTTCGGCTGTACTCGGAGGTCCGGCACGGCGGGAGCGCAGTACCCGAGTGGGGCCGCTGGGAAGAGGGGCGCTACCACTGCGAGTACCGGCGCACCGATGCGGGCTGGAAATTCACCTATATGCACTTCCGGGTCGTCCTGCCGGACCGGGACCCCGAGTGGTCAGACGACGAACCAACCGGCAAAGGGGCCGAGCAGTGATCATCGCGGAGCTGATACAGCGCAGTTGCAGGATCCACGCGGAGGCGACCGCCATCCGTCGGGGAGAAGCATCGTTGACCTATGCGCAGTTAGGGGAACGTTCGGCGCGTCTGGCAAACGGACTTCGCAGCCTGGGCCTTGAGCCGGGCGACCGGGTTGCCACGCTGGGGCCCAACGCGCCCACCTCGTTGGAGGAGATGACTGGCCTCGCCATCGGCGGCTATGCGCGCGTCGCCCTTCACCCGATGAATGCCGGAGACGCGCACGCCTACATGCTCGCCAACTCCGGGTCCCGCGCCCTGATCACCCACGTCGACCTCTACGAGAGGTTTGCCACCGACTTCGCCTCGGTGCCCGGTCTGGAGCACATCATCGTGCACGGCGGCGGACCGATCGACTACGAGCGGCTGCTCGCCGACGCGAGTCCCGACGACCCCGAGGTACGCGTCAGCGGCGACGACATCCTGCACCTGGCCTACTCCTCGGGCACCAGCGGGCGGCCGAAGGCATCCGTGCACACCCACCGAAGCTGGATGCACGTCACCGCCGACAACGCCGTCATGCTTCCCAGGATCACCGGCGAGGACGTGTACCTGGCCGCCGCCCCGCTCAGCCACGCCGCCTCCACCGTGCTGTACGCCCTGCTTGCCCAGGGCGCGAGTACGGTCGCGATGCCGTCCTTCGACCCCGCCGAGGCGCTGCGGCTGGTGGAGCGTCACCGGTGCTCGATGACGGTGATGGTGCCCACGATGCTCCACATGCTGGTCAGCCACCCGCACGTGGCCACCAGGGACTTGAGCAGCCTGCGGGTGCTGCTCTACGCCGGTTCGCCGATCTCGACGGCCACGGCTCGCGCCGCCCAGTTGGCCCTTGGTGACGTGCTCTTCCAGTCCTACGGTCAGAGCGAATGCCTGCCTGCCACCAGCCTCACCCCGGAGGACCACGCCCGCGCGGTCGCCGGCGACGATGAGTTGCTGCGCTCGGCCGGACGTGCCTGCCTCAACGCCTCCATCCGGATCGTCAACGAGGAGGACCGGGAACTCGGCCCCGGGGATTCCGGGGAGATCCTGGTGCATACGGAGGGACGGATGCGTGGCATCTTCGGCAATCCGGAGACAACCGCCGAGCGCATCACGCCCGACGGGTTCGTACGCACCGGTGACGTCGGCCACCTGGACGAGCGGGGCTATCTGTTCGTGACCGACCGCAAGGACGACATGATCATCTCCGGTGGGTTCAACATCTGGCCCGCCGAGATTGAGAAGGCCCTCACCGCGCACCCCGCGGTCGCCGACGCGGTGGTGGTCGGCGTCCCCCACCCGAAGTGGGGCCAGACGCCGCATGCCGTCGTCGTGCTGCGGGAGGGCCAGAAGGCAACGGCTGACGAACTCATCGGATTCTGCCGGGCCGCCATCGGTCCGATGAAGAAGCCGACCGGCGTGGTCTTCCGGGACAGTCCGGTGCCCCGAAACGCACTGGGCAAGCTCCAGCGGCGCGTGCTGCGGGACGAGTACTGGCCGTCGCACGGGCGACCGAAACCTCCTGACATACAGGGCCCGGGTGGGCACCTGATCACGTCCACCCCGTGACCCCGCGAACACCCTGCCCTCTCCGCTGGTCCCGCTCCGCGGTGGCTGCAGTGGCCGAGGCCCGCGCTCAACGTATGACAACTTCGAAGCGATCAATATTTTCCGATAGGACATCATCATGGGCCTCAGTCCTCCCGCCGCAGAATCCTTCGCGGACCCCTACGCGAGCGCTGTCGGCGCCACGGTCCTGCAGGCGGACGAAGTAGCCGTCCGCGTCACCGTGGGCCCCATGCTCGTCCGGCGCTTCACCACTGATCGTCTGGCGACGGATCGATGAGGAGTATCCGATGGTGACCAAGGTGACCGACCAGGCGGCGCGGCGGCAGGCGGCCCAGGATGTGCTAGTCGTCAAACGCCACGGCACGGTCGTCGTGCTGCTGATGCGCAACCGGCCAGTCAACTGCCTGAGCAGGCCGCTGCGCCGGGCCCTGCTGGCCGCCCTGGAGGAGGCCGAGCACGACCCTTTCACCGCGGCGGTGGTGATCTGCGGGGAAGACCGCACATTCAGTGCCGGGGCGGATCTCGCGGAGTTCGACAACGGAGAGGGGCTGGCCGAACCCAGCCTTCACCTGACGATCGCCGGCTACCTCGACGCGATGACGACACCGGTCGTCGCCGCGATCGACGGGGTCGCTCTCGGCGGGGGTCTGGAACTGGCGCTGGCCTGCCATCACCGGATCGCCACCCCGGGCGCCCGGCTCGGGCTGCCGGAGACCACCCTGGGCTTCATCCCCGGCGCCGGCGGGACTCAGCGGCTGCCCCGGGGGGTCGGGCTCGAGGCAGCGGTCAACCTGATCCTGTCCGGCCGCTCCGTCGACGGCACCCGGGCGCGGGTACTCGGCCTGACCGACCAGACGGCAACCGGGGATCTGCTGACCGCCGCACTCGACCTCGCGGCCCGGGCCGCACAGGGCGGCCCGCTGCCCAGGCTGCGAGACCGTACCGTCGCGATGCCGAACGCCGAGGCGTTTTTGGCCTACGCGGGCCGGGCCGCCCGGAAAGGACCGCTGGCCACCCCTGGCGCCGCAACTGCACTCAAGGCGCTGGCCGGCACGGCGCAGCCCTTCGACACCGGGCTCGCCACCGAACTGCGGCTTTTCCGGCAACTCGCCGGCAGCGATGAGGCGAAGACGTTTCGCTACCGCTTCCTGGCCGAGCGCAAGGCCGGCCGGGTGCCCCGCACTGCCCGTGCCGCGCCGGTCGGCTCCGCCGCAGTGATCGGCGGCGGAACCATGGGCCGTGGTATCGCGCTCACCCTACTCACCGCCGGTATCCCGGTCACCGTCGTGGAGACCGACGCCGCCCGGCTGACCACAGCCCAGCAGGGCATCCGCACAGAGGTGGAGCGCGCCGCGGCACGAGGCCGGATCACCGCCGAGGTCCGCGACCGCCGCCTGGCGTCCCTGCGCGGTACCACCGCGATCGCTGACATCGCCGAAGCCGATGTGGTCATCGAAGCCGTCTTCGAGGACATGGCCCTCAAGGAGAGGGTGTTCGCGGACCTGGACGCCGTCATGAAGCCGTCCGCCATCCTCGCGTCGAACACCTCCTCCCTCGACCTGGACCGAATCGCCGAGGCGACCGCCCGCCCCGAACGCGTTGTCGGCATGCACTTCTTCAGCCCCGCCCACATCATGCGGCTGGTCGAGATCGTCGAGGGCCGCCTGACCTCCCCGGAGGTGCTGGCCACCGCCTCGGCCCTGGCCA
Source organism: Protofrankia sp. Cr1 (assembly GCF_963555865.1). Lineage (NCBI taxonomy): Bacteria > Bacillati > Actinomycetota > Actinomycetes > Frankiales > Frankiaceae > Protofrankia > Protofrankia sp. Cr1. The sequence goes on along the minus strand of NZ_CAUVXO010000026.1, from coordinate 154 downwards.
AACACCTCGGCAAGGTCGCGGTGATCGCCCGGGTCGGCGACGGCTTCATCGGCAATCGGATCATGGATCAGTATGTGCGCCAGGCGATGCTGTTGCTGCGCGCAGGAATCCTGCCCGAGCGCGTCGACACCGCGCTGGAGACGTGGGGCATCGC
>NZ_CAUVXO010000025.1:23739-29915 GCF_963555865.1 Protofrankia sp. Cr1 | reverse complement strand
ATCAACCCCACCGGTACCGCCTTTGAGGTGCAACAACCAACCCCCTACTGCGGCAACTGACCCGAGCCGACGGCGGCCTAAGCTCCCATGCTCAGGCCGCCGTCGACGGTGACCACCGACCCGGTGACGTAACCGGCGTTGTCGTCCAGGAGAAAGCGCACGGCGTGCGCGAGCTCGAAGGGATCACCGCGCCGTCCCAACGGGATCATCGCGCGGATCGCGTCCTGCGCGGCCGGAGCCATCGCGTTGGTCATGTCCGTCTCGAAGACGCCGGGAACAACGAGGTTGACGGTGACCCCCTTACGGGCCACCGCCCGGGCGAGCGAACGCGTCATCCCCAGTAGACCCGCCTTGGCGGCCCCGTAACCGACCTCGACCGGGCTACCCATGGCCGCGGTCACCGACCCCACGTTCACGATGCGCCCGAAGCGGCGTTCGACCATCGGGGCGAGTGCGGCGCGGGCGAGATACCACGGACCGGACAGGTTCACGCGCAGGGCGCGGTCCCAGTCCTCGTCGGTCATCCGAAAGGCGCTGTTCTCGACCAGAAGCCCCGCATTGTTCACGAGGTGGTCGACGCGGCCGTGTTCGGCGAGCACCTCGTCGACCAGCTTCCGGCAGAAGTCCGGGTCGCCGACGTCCCCGGCGTGCACGCTGACTGAACCACCTCGGTCAGCCAGGCGCCCGCGCAGCGCATCCGCACGCGCATGGTTACCGGCGTAGACGGCCGCCACGTGGGCCCCCTCGGTGGCGAGTACCTCCGTGATCGCGGCACCGATGCCACGCGTGCCACCTGTGACGATCGCGACCCTGCCGTCCACGGTTCTTCCTCGCTTCGCTCGACGTATGATAAGAACGTAATATTTTTAATCAAATTATTATACCTAATAGTAGGTGTCCGGTGGAAGGGTTGCGCATTGCCACCGTGAGCGTGTTGGCTGATCCTCATGAGTGCGGCAGGTGCCCCGGTCGGTCGACGCGTCATCATCGGCATGCTTGCCGCTGGCACGGTCGGTGTGGCGACCGGTGCCGGGATCCAGGGTCGGCTTGAGGACATCCTCGCGCCGATACAGAACGGTGATCCGACCGGGCTGACGAGCCTGCTCCCGGATGCGGGCGGCTTCCGTTTCTACTCGGTGACCGCCAGCGTGCCGACCCGTACCGCGGCGGACTACCGCCTGCGTGTCACCGGCATGGTGGGCCGACCCGCGACGTTCACCCTCGACCAGCTCCACGCGATGACGCAGACCGCGCTCACCCGGGACTTCCAGTGCGTCACCGGTTGGCGGGTGGCGGCCGTGCCCTGGTCCGGCGTCCGGCTTGCGGACCTCCTCGACGCGGCGCAGATCCAGCCGGGTGCACAGACGGTGACAATCCGGTCGTTTGACGGCGTCTATACTGAAAGCCTCACCCTCGACCAGGCGCGACGGCCCGACGTCCTGGTCGCCCTGACTATGCTCGGAGCTCCGGTCACGCATGAACACGGTGGTCCGGTCCGGCTGTATGTGGCACCGATGTACGGCTACAAATCACTGAAATGGCTCAGTGAAATCGAGGTCACCGATCGTGTCCAACCCGGCTACTGGGAACAGGATGGCTACGACGTCGACGCCTGGGTCGGGCACTCCAATGGACGCGACGATGACGCAACCAGTTGAGCTCCTGCGCCGCTTCACCCGAACGCAACGCTGGGTGCACCGGAGCACCGCGGCCCTGATGGGCCTGTGCATCGCCACCGCGGCCATGCTCTACCTCGGGCCGCTGTCGGTTCTGGTGGGCCGGCGCCACCTGGTGGCGGCGGTGCACGTCTATGCCGGGATCGCGCTGCCGGTGCCGATGCTGGCCGGCGTCGTGTCGGCCGCCTACCGCCATGACCTGGGCCTGCTCAACCGTTTCACCGCCACGGACTGGGCCTGGCTGCGCAGCCGGGAGCGTCGCGCCGGCCGGATCCCGATCGGCAAGTTCAACCCCGGTCAGAAGCTCAACGCCGCGTTCGTCGCCGGTTCGATCCTGGTCATGCTCGGGACCGGGTTGCTCATGCGCTACGCCAACGCCTGGCCGGTACGCTGGCGCACCGGCGCCACCTTCGTCCACGACTGGCTGGCCTATGCCGTGGTCGCCGTCATCGCCGGCCACCTCTGGTTCGCCAGCCGGGACCCGGTTGCCCGCCTGGGCATGCGCACCGGTCTGGTACCCCGGTACTGGGCCCGCCGGGAGCACCCGGCCTGGGAAGCAGCCTCGTCCAGCGATCACTGATCGCTCCCGGCCGACCGAGAACCGTGCCAACGCCGGCCGGGAACCGCACAGCGGGTCAGGCCAGCAGCACCCGCGGATCGTCGCTACCGCACGCGCATCGGCCGGTCCGTACCGTGCCGCCCACCCCGAGGGGAACGTCGGACAAACCGCCCGGGCGCCCGTCGGCGAAGGACACCGAAGCTGGCCGTCGACGGCACGCAGCGACCAGCGCTCCGCGTCGACATGCCCGCCGGCACGCTCCGGGCATTCGACCGCCACCGTCGGCCCGATCGGCGCGAACAGCACCGGGTCCAGGTCGGCGCCACGCAGGATCGGGACGGCATCCGGGCGGGCGAACAGGTGCGGCACCGATGCCAGCACGTCGAGACTGGCCGTGGCCGCGAGCGCTTCGGCGGTTTCGCGGCCGAGCCCGAACACCGCCGCCAGCGGCACCCGCCGGGCGAAGGTCGCCACCCGGCGAGCGTCCCAGCTGTAGGACTCGGCGAGTGCGAAGACAACCCCGAGATCACGTAGCGCCTGTGCAAAGCCGCCGGTCCAGATCCCCTCGCAGGATACCGACGTGATCAGGACGCTGTCACCGGGCGCGAAGCCCCAGGCGGTGAGTGCAGCGCGGTGCCATGCCCCGGCCCGCTTACGATCATCCCAGGTGATCGTGAAGTCGTGGTGCCGCCCGGCCACGGTGAAGCGGCCGATGCCGGCGATCTCAGCGCGCGGAAGCTCTCGTGCCCGTTCCACGATCGACGCGCGGCTCACGCCTTCACCAACCGGGGGAACTTCGCGACGCTGGCGGACCGGCTGAGGATCTCGCCCGCGGGCACCAGTTCCACCTCCGGAGTGACACCCACCTTGGTAGCCACCACATCGCGTGCCCGCACCAGCAGGTCGGCGAGATCACCGGTGAGCTCGGGCGTATAGCCGACCCGCAGCCGCAGCGAGTCGACGACCCGGGTCGGCCGGATGATCTGGAAGATCCCGTCCGCCGTCTCCGGCAGGGTCTCCAGGGCGTCCCAGACGTCCTGGACGCCGACCAGGGTAGCGCCCACAACCGTCTCGTCGCCCTTGCGACCGACCGGCCACTGCCGCGCATGGGTGCGTCCGCAGCCACAGGCGGTACGGGTCAGCCGCACCAGATCACCCGACCGGAAGCGGATGAACGGTGCGGTGATGTTGTCAAGGTCGGTCGCGACCAGCTCCCCGAGGGCGCCGTCGGCGACGGCGGTGGCCCCGGACGGGTCAAGATGCTCGGCGAGCACCATGTCCTCCCACAGGTGGTAACCATCGTGCTCGGAGCACTCCCACGCCGTGCCGGTGTCCCCGGCGCTGGTGTAGAGGAAAAGGTTCACGCCCCACTCGTCGCGGACCTTTGCCGTCAGCGTGCGGCCCAGCGGCATCCCGGCGAAACTGGCCGCCTTCAGCGGCGCCAGTGCCTCCCGCACGTCCCGGACGTCGGCGAGCCGCTCGATCTCGACGACCATCGGGTAGAGCAGCTGGACGTATGCCGGCCGGTACTGCTCGATGGCGTCCAGGACGTCCCCCCACTGGCCGATCCACGTGTCGATGTAGAGCGGCACGAGGCCGAGCAGCTGAAACAGCGAGTCCCAGAAGCCCCGGAAGGTACCGGGCGGCACCACGACCGTGTCCCCCGGCCGTACGCCCAGCTCCCACAGATCGCGCGCGGTGCCCGTGACAAGGGGATGGGCGCTGTCCCACCGCTCCGGGAAGAACTCGGGCTCGGAGGTCGTCCCTGACGTCGACGTCAACGAGGTGAGTTCCTTGCGGTCGACACAGAGCAGCCCGGCGAACGGGTCGCCGCTGCGCTCACGGAAGCCCTGGACGTCCTGTTTGTCGATAAACGGGATGCGCTCGCGGAAGTCGTCCAACGAGCGGACCTGGCGCGGGTGGACACCGGCCGCATCCCAGCGCTCACGGTAGAACGGCGACCGCTCGTACGCGTACTCCACCAGCTCGACGACTCGCTGCTCCTGTAACGCTTCGAGCTCCGCCCGCGGCATCGTCTCCGCCGTGGGCTGGTAGTAGCGATCATCCGACCGGGCATCCGACACCGCCGCGCCTCCCCATTGTACAAGCCGAGGTGAATATAGCATAAGACGTTTAATGAGAAACATGATTATTACGACACAGCCCGACCCGACCGGCCGGTGCGGGCTTCGCCGAGCCGGAGGCGATCGGCTGAAACAGAAATATTAGCTCTATGATTGGACTAGATCTACCATATCGCCCGCGAGGATGGAGAGCATGAAGAGCACCGTCGTGAACGAAACGATCAGCGGCAGGACCCGGGCCAGCTCGCTGGGACCGCACCGGGTGGACACCTGATGTCCGCGGTACCGGTCGGCACCTGGCCGACGCTCGCCGAACTCCTCGCCGAACACAGCCGCTCGCGTCCGGGCCGCACCGCCACCGTGTGTGGGGAACACCGGGTGACCTACGCCGACCTCGACGATCGAGTCGCCCGGCTCGCCGGCGCACTCCACAGCGCAGGTGTCACACGTGGCTCGCGGGTGCTGTGGCTCGGGCAGACCTGCCACCGGGCGCTCGAGCTGGTCCTGGCGGGCGCACGGCTCGGCGCCATGGTCTGCCCGGTGAACTGGCGGCATTCCGCTGAGGAAATGGCGTTCGTCATCGACGACCTGCGGCCCGCCGTCATCGTCTGGCAGGACGCCGAAATCGGACCGACCGTCGGGGAGGCGCGCAAGCGGGCCACACATACCGCGCGCTGGCTGCGCCACGACACCAACGGGTCCAAGAGCGGGCCCGACAGCGATGAGCCCGACAGCGACGGACCCGACACGTACGAGGGCTTCCTGGCCGCGGGCGACGCTGCGCTGCCGCCCGCGGATCCCGATCCGCACGCCCCCGTGCTTGTCATCTACACGGCCGCGCACGGGGGTCGGCCCGCCGGGTCGATGCTCACCTCGGCGAACCTGGTCGCGCAGGCCAGCGTCATCGGCACCCTCTTCTACGCGGATGGCGACCAGATCTTCCTCAACTCCGGTCCGCTGTTCCACATCGGCACCTTCCAGCACACCGCGACGACCTTCGTCTGGGGCGGCACCAACGTCTTCGTCCGCCGCAGCGACCCCGAGGAGCTGTGCCGACTCATCGAAGACGAGCAGTGCACCTCGGCGTTCCTGATGCCGCCGCAGGTCGTCCAGCTCGTCGAGACCAACCGTGACCGACGTTTCGACCTGCGTTCCCTGCGCAGCCCGCTGACGATGATTGCGGGCTGGGCGGACATGGTCACCCCCGACGGCAGTCCCTGGGGCCGCCACATGGGTGGATTCGGTCAGACCGAGGTGACCGGCTTCTGCCTCTACGCCGCACTCGGGCACGAGGAGTGGAGCCCGACCGTCGGGCGTCCGGTCCCGTTCGCCCGGATCACGATCGTCGGGCCGGAGGGCGCAGAGGTCCCCGACGGTGAGGTCGGAGAGATCGTCGTCCGTGGCGCGCTGGTCCACGCGGGCTACTGGGACAGACCGCAGGACAACGCGCACCGGACCCGAACCGGTGGCTGGCACACCACCGACCTGGGACGGCGGCTGCCCGACGGCCGCATCTCCTTCGTCGGCACCGCGACACGAATGATCAAATCAGCGGCGGAGAACATCTACCCGGCTGAGGTCGAAGCCTGCCTCGAACGTCACCCGGCAGTCCGGGAGGCCGCCGTCATCGGCGTCCCGGATGAACGCTGGGTACAGTCCGTCAAGGCGGTGGTCGCCCTGCGCGACGACGCGAACGCGACCGACACCGAGCTGATCGAACACTGCCGGGCGCAGATCGCGTCGTTCAAGAAGCCTCGGACGGTCGTCTTCGTCGACGCCCTGCCACGCGTCAACGGGGCCAAGGACTACGAAACGATCGACACCGACCACGGCGGCGGCAACTACCCGGGCGGCTCG
>NZ_CAUVXO010000025.1:22687-23308 GCF_963555865.1 Protofrankia sp. Cr1 | reverse complement strand
GACCGACCGGCACCGACAACGCCGACCACGGCCGCACCGAGCAGGTAGCCACCAGGCCGGGCGATGTTGTCGGTGACCGCGAGGTCGGTGAACAGCGCCATGTAGAGGATGTAGGGCGCGGCGGCGACGGCCAGCCACTCCAGCCGGCCCGCCAGCACGGCAAGCACCACGAGCAGCAGGCCGTACCAGGGCTGTACCGGGGTTGCAACCAGGAAGGCCGTCCCGAACAGCCACAGTGCGCCACGTTCGACGCCGACCCGGTCCGGACCGGACCGCCATATCGCGATCATGACCGCGGCCAGCACGACCCCCGCGACGGCCTTGGCCGATGTGCCGGTCAGACCGATCAGACCCAGCAGGAGGAACCGGCCGCCGTCCTGGTAACCCTCGACCGACAGGTACTGCGGTAAGAAGCCGAGGACGTCGGTGCCCACCACGGCGACGTGGGGCAGGTAGGACAGGACGACCACACCGACCGCCGAGGTGAGCACCACCAGACGGTGACGCCGCGCCGCGGCCGGCAGCAGCAGCGCCGGGTACAGCTTCACCGCCACGGCGACCCCCAGCAGGGCGCCGGCCGCGGCGGCGCGTCGCGCCGAGGGCCGCCACGGTGAACCGCCC
>NZ_CAUVXO010000025.1:16174-22195 GCF_963555865.1 Protofrankia sp. Cr1 | reverse complement strand
ACATGCGCGTCGATGCCGATGTCCAGACCGGCCAGCGGCGTCCAGGCATAGGCCGCGGCAAGCCGGGGATCGCGGCCCGATGCCGCCAGCGTCCGCATCAGCAGCACGGTCAGCGCCAGTGACGCCAGCGCCGCATAGAACTGGACCTTGTGCTCGCGCGGCGGACCGGGCAGGTAGTGCACGACGGTGAAGTACGCCTGGGCGACCGGCGGATAGATCGTGTGTGCCCGCGGGTAGTTGAGCCGCGTGCATCCCGGACCCCGCCCGATCGCGGCGCAGCCGCCATCGTCAGGCCACAGCCAGGCATCGTGCAGGTGGGCCAGCTCCGGCGAGTCCGTCGCGTACCGGTACGGGTCGATCCCGGACGCCTGCACCCGGCCGTCCCAGACGTAGCGGTAGAGGTCGTCACTCATCCGCGGCCCGGATGTGATCGCAAGGACGTGCACCGCGACGGCGCCGGCCAGCAGCAGGCCCGCGGCCACCCGCCGGGGCGCCACGCGGACCAGCAGCACCACCCCGAGCGCGGCCGCCGCCCACCAGCCGAGGGTCAGGTACAGCACGGGTGCCCGGCCCGGCAGCGGGCCCGGCTGCGCGATGACCGCGTATTCCAGGCCGAGCACGCCGACCAGCGCCGCCGATGCCGTGACCATCGCCCATCGGGAACGTGGTCGGCCCACGCCGGGTTGCAGGTGTGGCCGGGCCGTGGCGTTCGTGGTCAGATCCGTGGTCAGATCCGTGGTCAGATCCGTGGTCAGATCCGTGGTCATGTCCACCTGCCGGCGGTGGACACCAGCCGGCCGAAATGCCGACCGGAGCACTGCCACGTCTCGCCGACGCGCAGGTTCGCGGTTGCGGCGAGCGGCCCCATCCCGTTGACGCTGACGCCCGCCCAGCGAAACGGCGCGCTGACCAGGCCGCCGGCTTCCAACCGCGTCCAGTACGCCCCGCTCGGGGTGCCCGGCGGGTCGAGCTCGACCAGAACCGAGCCCCCCGGTGCCAACAACCGCGCGACGCGCGCCAGCAGGCGTCGCGGCTGCCCGCCGATCCCGATGTTGCCGTCGATCAACAGCACCTCACGCCAGCGCCCCTCCCCCGGCAGTGGGCCGAAGACGTCCCGGCACAACGCCGAGGCACCGGTCCGCCGTGCCAACGCGACGGCGAACGGCGCCACGTCGATGCCGAGCGCGGGAACCCCGCGTGCGGCCAGGCCGGCGGTCAGGCGCCCCGGCCCACAGCCGACGTCCAGCGTCGGCCCGGTGCACCGGACCAGGATCAGCTCGTCCGCCGGGGCGGGAGCGCCCAGCCACGCGGCGACCGGCAACCGCCTGCGCCCACGGCGGCCCGTCGCCCACAGGGTGGACTCCGACGAACGCAATGCGCTCTCGTAGACGGTGGCCGGGCGCAGGCCGACCGACCGGGCACTCACCGGGACACCCCCACACGTGCCCGTGCCCGTGCCGCGGCGGCGAACCGCCCGGCGGGTGCCAGGCTGGCAACCGGCTCCACGTCGGCGGCGGTGTCGACGTCACGAAGCGCCGGCAGCTCGGCCACGGTGAGGTTCGCCGCGCGCAGCCGGGCGTGCTGGAGCGCCCCGGTCCGCGCCGTCGAGGTGGGGATGCCACGCACGACGCAACCGTCGGCGTGGCGCAGCCCAAGGGCCCACCAGCCGCCGTCGAGCGCCCGGCCGAACACGGCGTCGGCCTGCTCCAACGCCTGGCATGCCGCGACGAGCACACCTGCGCTGACCTGTGGCGTGTCCATCCCGATCAGAAGGGCCGGCTCGCCCGACGCGGTGTCGAAGGCGGCGGCGAGGCGTTCGTCGAACGGTCCGTCGACCTGGTCGATCACTGGCACGTCCGGCGGCAGCCAGGCGCCGGGCCTGCCCTCGAGCACGACCAGCGGCCGGGCGCCGTGGCGCCGACATGCCTCGACGACGGTGTCCAGGGTGTCGGCGAGCGCGGCCGCGGCCAACGCGGCTGCCTCGGCCGGACTGTACGGGGGGGTGAGCCGGGTCTTGACCTTCCCGGGCACCGGTTCCTTGGCGATGACCAGCAGCCTCATGCCATCCGTCCCAGCACCGCGGACATGTCCCGGATGGTGCGGACCGTGCCCAGCGCGGTTCCGGTGACCTTGGACCGGCCGCGGCGGGGCAGATAGCCGACGTCGAGCTCGACGATGCGCCACTGCGCCGCAGCCGCGAGCGCGATGAGCTCAAGCGGGTAGCCGAACCGTCGGTCGGTGACACCGAGCGCGAGCAGGTCCTCCCGGCGGGCTGCCCGCATCGGGCCGATGTCGCGGACCGGCACCCGGGCGCGCCGGCGAAGTTCCCGGGCGACCACCGCGTTACCGGCCCGGGCATGCAACGGCCACGCGCGGGCCACCGTCGGCCGGCGCCGGCCGAGAACGAGATCGGCGCTGCCGGCGTCGACCGGCCCGACCAGACGCGGCAGGTCCCTCGGGTCGAGGGAGGCGTCCGCGTCGCAGACACAGACGACCGGTGCCGTGGCCGCGAGCAGACCGGCGTGCACCGCCGAGCCGTAGCCGCGTTCGGGCACATGCACCACGTGCGCGCCCAACTCCCGGGCGATGGTCGGCGAGCCGTCGGTGGACCCGTTGTCCGCCACGATCGGCCGGTAGCCGGCGGGCATGCGTGCCAGCACCCAGGGCAGGGCGGCGGCTTCGTCCAGACAGGGCAGGACGACATCCACCACAACATCCACAGCAGCACCCGGGGTGACGTCCACAGCAACACCGTCGTCGACGACGTTGCCGCCGCTGACCTGACTTTCAGTAACCATGGTCGGCAGCTTAGTCACCGATTGTGGCCGAATCTCTTACAGAACACGGAACATCGACCGCGAACTGTCCGGAGTGTGCGCCCTGGGCCGCGCAGATCTTACGAATCGGGGACGGCCCGGCTACCACGGTGCCAGCGGGCCGGGGCGCGAACTACCGTGAGCGGGTGGTGTGCGTACTGCTCATCGAGGACGATCCGACCGTCGCCGACGTCGTCGACCGTTATCTGTCGCATGCCGGCTTCGATGTCGACCGGGCCGCGGACGGACCGTCCGCGCTTGCCGCGGCGGCCGATCGGCCGCCGGACCTGGTGGTGCTGGACCTCATGCTGCCCGGCATCGGTGGGCTGGAGGTGTGCCGGCGCCTGCGGGAACACCGGCAGGTCCCGGTCGTCATGCTGACCGCACTGGGCGAGGAGTCCGACCGCATCGCCGGGCTGGAGACCGGCGCCGACGACTACGTCACCAAGCCCTTCTCACCGCGTGAACTCGTGCTGCGGGTCCAGTCGGTGTTGCGGCGCACGCTGGAGCCGCCGCCGGCGGGCCGCGGCGTGCTGCGAACCGGACGTCTCGTCGTCGACGTCGCCGCGCGCACGGCTACCCGCGACGGCGAGCCACTTGCGTTGACCGTCCGGGAATTCGACCTGCTCGCCTTCCTCCTGGCGCACCCGGGCGAGGCGTTCTCCCGGCCGGCACTGCTCGAACAGGTGTGGGGCTGGACCTTCGGCGACCCCTCGACGGTGACCGTCCACATCCGACGGCTGCGGGAGAAGGTCGAGGACGACCCGACCGCGCCGCAGGTGCTGGTGACCGTCTGGGGCGTCGGGTACCGGTGCGAAGCGGGCCGCGTGCGCGCAGTGGACCTGGCATGACGGCGTTTCTGGAGATCGCCGGGATCGCGCTGGGCTGCTCGCTGGCCGCGCCGTTGCTGGCGTTGCCCCTGTTGCGGCTGCGGGTGCTGTGGCGCGCATCGGTGCGGATCTGGGGCGCGGCGGTGGTCGTCGTCGGAGTCTGCGCGATGGCGGCCGGTGTCGCCGGAACCGCGGAGGCGATGTTCCTCTCCAACCACGATCTCGATGTCGTGCTCATCGTGCTCGCCGTGTCCGCGGTGGCCGCGACCACAACGACGCTCTGGCTCGGACGCCCGGTGGCCCGGGCATCGGTGACCCTCACCGATGCGGCCGGCCACCTTGGTGAGGACGGTTACCGACCGTCGCGGGCGACGCCGCCGACGGCAGAGCTCGCGGCGATCGCCCGTGCGCTGGACGACACCCACGTCCGGCTGGTCGCGGCCCGGGAACGGGAGCGGGCGCTGGAAGCCAGCCGGCGCGAGCTGGTCGCGTGGGTCAGCCACGACCTGCGCACACCGATCGCCGGCATCCGCGCCACCGCCGAGGCCCTCGACGACGGGGTGGTCACCGACGCCGCCACCGTGGCCCGCTACCACCGCACCATGGTGCGCGCCTGTGAACGCCTCACCACGATGGTCGACGACCTGTTCGAGCTGTCCCGGCTCCACGCCGGGACCCTTGAGCTGACGTTGGAGCGCGTCGCGCTCAGTGATGTCATCTCCGATGCCGTCGCCGCCGCGGATCCGCTCGCCCGCGCCAAGGGCGTCCTGCTCCACGGCGACGCCGACAACACCGCCAAGGTCGAGGTCGATGTGGCTGAGGTGGGCAGGGTCCTGACCAACCTGCTGGTGAACGCCATCCGGCACACGCCGAGCGACGGTACGGTCGCGGTGACCGGTCAGGTGTCCGACCGGCGCGCCGTGCTCGCGGTCGCGGACAGTTGCGGCGGGATTCCCGATGCCGACCTGGGCAGACTGTTCGAGACCGGCTACCGGGGTGAGACAGCGCGCACGCCACGCGGGCTCGCTGCCGAAGCCGGCACCGCCCACGGCAGCCCGCACGACAGCCCGCACGACAGCCGGCAGCATGGGCGCGAGGTGCGCACCGACCAGGGCAGCCGGTTTGGCCAGGGCAGCCGGTCCGGCCTCGGGCTGGCGATCGTGCGCGGCATCGTCGAGGCACACGGCGGCGACGTGACCGTACACAACATCGCCGGCGGCTGCCGGTTCGTCGTGGCGCTCCCGCTCACCGCGTGATGTTTTCCCGGCTCGTAAGGATTCAACGCCCGGAACGGCTATACCGTCGCCGTTGTGCGGATCCTCGTCACCGGCGGCGCCGGGTTCATCGGCTCTCACCTCGTCCAAGCCCTGGTACAGGCCGGTGAACACGTCCGGGTGCTCGACGCGCTGCACCCGGCGATCCACCGAGGACGCCCGCTCCCGACCGATGGTGTCGATCTTGTCGTCGGCGACGTGCGGGATGCCGACACGGTGGACGCCGCGCTCGACGGGGTGGACGCCGTGTGCCACCTGGCCGCCATGGTCGGCCAGGGCGTCGACCTCGGGGACCTGCCGGCCTACACCTCGCACAACGACTTCGGTACCGCGGTGGTACTGGCTGCGATGGCCAGCCGCGGTGTGCGCCGGCTGGTCCTGGCGAGCTCGATGGTCGTCTACGGCGAAGGTGCCTACCGCTGCGCCGCCGACGGGCCGGTACGACCGGCTCCCCGCCATGACCTGGATCTCAGAGCCGGACGGTACGAGCCGCCCTGCCCCAGTTGCGGCCAGCCACTGGAGCCGACCCTGGTCGGCGAGGATGCCCGGCTGGAGCCGCGAAGTGTGTACGCGGCCACCAAGGTCGCGCAGGAACACCTCGCCGCGGCGTGGGCGGTCGGCACCGGCGCACAGGCCATCGCGCTGCGCTACCACAACGTCTACGGCCCCCGGATGCCCCGCGACACCCCCTATGCGGGCGTCGCGTCCATCTTCCGCAGTGCGCTCGAGCGGGGCGCCGCGCCCGAGGTCTTCGAGGACGGCCGACAGCTGCGTGACTTCGTCCACGTGCACGACGTGGCCCGGGCGAACGTCCTTGCGCTGGCGCCGGGTGCAGCCACACCGGGCCGGCTGCGGGCCTTCAACATCGGAAGTGGACAGCCCCACACGATCGGCGAGATGGCCGGCGCCCTAGCCCGGGCACACGGCGGCCCGCAACCCGTCGTCACCGGATTGTATCGCGCCGGTGACGTCCGGCACGTGACCGCTTCGTCGGCGCTGGCCCGCGACGCTCTAGGCTATCAGCCGACGGTCGATTTCGACGAAGGTGTGGCAGCCTTCGCCCACGCCCCCCTGCGCGGCTGACCGCTACCCGAGCATCAT
>NZ_CAUVXO010000025.1:13572-15580 GCF_963555865.1 Protofrankia sp. Cr1 | reverse complement strand
TAGGGGCGTGGATCAAGAAACGGGTCCGAAGGCGAGGGGCTCGGGCCGTCCGGGTCAGACCTCGGCGACCGCCTGCGCGAACTGGGCCCGGTACAGCCGCGCATAAGCGCCGTCGGCCGTGAGCAGCTCGGCGTGACTGCCCTGTTCGACGATCGCGCCGTTCTCCATCACCAGGATGGTGTGCGCGTCCCGGATCGTGGACAGCCGGTGCGCGATCACGAACGCGGTCCGCCCCGCCCGCAGGGTCGACATGGCCTGCTGGATCAGTACCTCGGTGCGGGTGTCCACCGAGCTGGTGGCCTCGTCCAGGACCAGGATCAGCGGCTCCGCGAGGAACGCCCGGGCGATGGTGATCAGCTGCTTCTCCCCGCCGCTGACACCGGCGCCCTCGTCGTCGAGCACTGTGTCGTAGCCGGCCGGCAGGGTGTGCACGAACCGGTCGACGTGCGCGGCAGTCGCGGCGGCCACGATCTGCTCCCGGGTGGCACCCTCGGCGCCGTAGGCGATGTTCTCCGCGATGGTGCCGCCGAACAGCCAGGTGTCCTGCAACACCATGCCGATGCTTGCCCGCAGTTCCTCCCGTGACATCGTGGCGATGTCGACCCCGTCCAAGGTGATCCGACCGCCGGTGACGTCGTAGAACCGCATCAGCAGGTTGATCAGGGTGGTCTTGCCGGCACCGGTCGGGCCGACGATCGCGACGGTGTGACCGGGTTCCGCGGTCAGCGACAGATCCTCGATCAGCGGCTGGTCCGGCTCGTAACGGAACATGACGTGCTCGAAGGTGACGCGGCCATGCAGCCGGTCCGGGTGCGCGGCCGTGACCGGGTCGGGTTTCTGCTCGGCTGCGTCAAGCAGGTCGAACACCCGCTCCGCGGAGGCCACCCCGGACTGCACCAGGTTCGCCATACTCGCGACCTGGGACAGCGGCTGGCTGAACTGCCGGGAGTACTGGACGAACGCCTGTACGTCACCAATCGACAGCGCGCCGGAGGCGACCCGCAGCCCACCGACGACCGCCACCAGCACGTAGTTGAGGTTCCCGATGAACATCATCGCCGGTTGCATGAGCCCGGAGATGGACTGGGCGCGCCAGCTGGCGGTAAAGAGCCGCTCGTTGTGGTCACGGAAGAGCTGCGCGGACTCCTCCTGCCGGCCGAAAGCCCGAACCAGTGCGTGCCCGGTGTACATCTCCTCGATGTGCGCGTTGAGCCGACCAGTGATCTTCCACTGGGCGACGAACTGCGGCTTCGCGAACTTCCCGATCCGCGCTGCGATTATGATCGATATTGGCACCGTGACCAGCGCGATCAACGCCAGAATCCAGGAGATCCAGAGCATCATCGACAGCACGCCGACGATGGTCAGCAGCGATACGATGACCTGCGACAGGCTCTGCGACAGGCTCTGCCCGAGGTTGTCGATGTCGTTGGTGACCCGGCTGAGCACCTCACCCCGCGTCTGGTGATCGAAGTAGCGCAACGGCAGCCGGGAGATCTTAAGCTGCACCTCCCCGCGTAGCCCGCCGAGTACCCGCTGCAAGGCCACATTCACCAGCCGGGCCTGCACGACGCCGCACAGCCCCGCCAGCGCGTAGACGACGAGCACCCACATCAGCACGGAGCCGATCGCTGCGAAGTCCATCCCATGACCCGGCGTGACGTCGAGCGAGGAGAGCAGGTCAGCCTGGGTTCCGTGGCCGGTGGCGCGCAACTGCGCGACGGCCTGCGCCTTGGACGTGCCGGCCGGCAGCCGCCGGCTGAAGATCCCGGCGAACACCAGGTCGGTGGCATGCCCGAGCAACCGTGGGCCGAGCACGGTGAACCCGACGCTCACCGTCGCCAGCCCGATGGCCACGACGAACAGGTGGCGCTGCGGGCGCAGCAGACCGAGCAGCCGGTGGCCCGACCCGGAGAAGTCCATCGACTTCTCCGCCGGGCCCTGACCCATGAAGAAACGACCCGGACCAGCCATGGGCGCCGGACCTCGACGCGCTGCCTGGCCCGGT
>NZ_CAUVXO010000025.1:2636-13151 GCF_963555865.1 Protofrankia sp. Cr1 | reverse complement strand
GCCTGGCCCGGTACCGGTGCCTGGCGGGTCATGCGGCCTCCTCCTCGGTAAGCTGGGAGAGCACGATCTCCCGATACGTGGTGTTGCCAGCCATCAACTGGTGGTGGGTGCCGGTACCGACCACCTCGCCGCCGTCCAGCACGATGATCTGATCGGCCTCGCGGATGGTGGAAACCCGCTGAGCGACGATCACGACGGTCGCGGCGACGGTCTCCCGGGCGAGTGCGGCCCGCAGGTACGCGTCCGTCGCGTAGTCCAGCGCCGAGAACGAGTCATCGAACAGGTAGATCTCCGGGCGGCGGACCAGCACCCGGGCGATCGCGAGGCGCTGGCGCTGACCGCCGGACACGTTGGTCCCACCCTGGGCGATCACGCTGTCCAGGCCCTCGGGCATGGCCTCGACGAACCCCTTCGCCTGCGCGATCTCGAGTGCGTGCCACAGGTCGGCGTCGGTGGCGGCCGGGTTGCCGTAGCGCAGATTGGTTGCGATCGTGCCGGAGAACAGGTAGGGCTTCTGCGGGACCAGCCCGACGGTGGCGGCCAGCAACGCCGGGTCGAGTTCGCGGACATCGACGCCGTCAACGAGGATGGCACCCTGCGTGGCGTCGGCCAGCCGCGGGATCAGGCCGATCAACGTCGTCTTCCCGCTACCGGTGCCACCGATGATCGCCGTGACCTGACCGGGCCGGGCCGAATGCTGATCCCGCGCAGCACCGACGCCTGGGCTCCGGGATAGCCGAACCCGACGTCGCGCAGCTCGAGCTCGCCGTGCCGGTCGAGGGAACGCACCGGGTTCACCGGCGGCAACAGCGTGGACTCGGTCGCCAGCACCTCCCCGATGCGTTCGGCGCACACCTCAGCACGAGGGATCATGATGAACATGAAGGTGGCCATCATCACCGACATCAGGATCTGCATGAGGTAGCTGAGGAAGGCGGTGAGCGCGCCGATCTGCATCTGGCCGGCGTCGATGCGGTGCGCGCCGAACCACAGCACGGCCACGCTGGCGACGTTCACCACCGTGAGCACCAGCGGAAACATCAGCGCCATCAGCCGGCCGAACTGCAGCGAGACGTCGGTCAGCTCGGCGTTGGCCACCCCGAACCGGCGCTGCTCGTAGTCGTCGCGGACGAAGGCGCGGATCACTCGCAACCCGCTGAGCTGTTCGCGCAGGATCCGGTTGACGACGTCAAGGCGCTCCTGCATGGCCCGGCCCAGCGGCTTCATCCGGCGCACGATCGCGATGATGATCGCGCCGAGAACCGGTACGATCACGATGAGCAGGGTCGACAGCCTGGCGTCCTGGTGCAGGGCCAGCACAATACCGCCCAGGCACATGATCGGTGCGGACACCATCAGCGTGAAGCTCATCAGCGCCAGCATCTGAACCTGCTGAACGTCGTTGGTCGCCCGGGTGATCAGGGATGGTGCGCCGAACCGACCGACCTCACGGACGGAGAACGACTGCACCTGGTCGAAAAGCGCCGCCCGCAGGTCCCGACCGAGCGCCATCGCGATCCGGGCGCCGAAGTACACCGCGGCGCCCGCGCAGACGATCTGCACGGCGGCGACCCCGAGCATGATCCCACCTGTGCGCAGGATGTAGCCCGTGTCGCCGGTGATCACCCCGTGGTCGATGATGTCGGCGTTCAGGGTCGGCAGGTACAGGATGGCGATCGTCGCCACCAGCTGCAGGCCGACCACGATCGTGATCGGCCGGGTGTACGGGCCGAGGTGGGCCCGCAGGAGTCGGATCAGCATGCGGTCTCTCTCGGCGGCGGGGCGGGACGGGACAATGGTCCAGACGGTGGCAAGGCTGTCACACCGCTGCTCCGGTCCGGGGGAGGACCACGGCGCCACCCCGCGCAACCGACGAACGGTCACCACACCGCCGACGTATGGGAGCCGACGTATGGGAGCCGACGTATCGGAATAGTACGAGCTGAACCCGGTATCAGGTAGCGGTTCACGGGGCCGATGGATGTGAATCCTCTGCTGCTGGAGAAGCATCCGATTCACATCCTTGAGAGCCGGTCGAGCAGACCGGGATCAACCTGGTTCTCGGGCTGCCTTGCCCACGGTACCTACGCCTGATCGGCGGCGCGCCGCAGCTCCTCAACGTCGATCTTCTTCATCGCAAGCATCGCCCGCATGGCGCGCTGGGACCGCCCGGAGTCGGGATCGCCGAGCACCTCGCCCAGCGCGGCCGGAATGATCTGCCAGGAAAGCCCGTACCGATCCTTGAGCCAACCGCAGGAGCCCTCCTGGCCGCCGTCGGACAGCCTGCTCCAATACTCGTCGACCTCTCCCTGAGAACCGCAGCTGACCTGCAACGAGATCGCCTCGGAGAACGTGAACTCCGGCCCGCCGTTCAGAGCGACGTACTCCTGCCCGTCCAGCATGAAGGTGACGGTCATGACCGTGCCCTCTGGACGGGGTCCGGCCTGGCCATAGCGAGTGACATCAAGGATCTTTGAGTTCGGGAAAATCGACGTATAGAACTCGGCAGCCTCTTCCCCCTGGGTGTCGAACCACAGCCACGGCGTGATCTTGGACATTGCCCGATCCTTTCTCTCCGGTCGTCAACCATGTCCAGTCTGCCCGACCGTGATGGCGCTGACAGGTCGGTGACCGCCATCGCGCGGCGCTCCAGCCCCTTCGCCCGGCACGCTCCGCTCAGGAACCAAAGGATGTGAACCGGATGCTTCTCCAGCAGCATCGGATTCACATCCTTTCGTAACCACCAACGGGATGCCGGCAGCGGCCCTGGGCCGCACCGGCCGCCGTCAGCTGCCGATGGTGAAACGCAGGGTGGCAAGGCCCCCGACGACGAGGCAGTACACGGCGAACGGCGTGAGGGTGCGGCTCTGGAAATAGTTGGTGAGGAAACGTACGGACAGGTAGGCGGCGGTGCCGGCGACGAGCATCCCGACGATGACCTGGCCGTGGATGTGGCTGCCGGCGTCACCGGCGAGGGCCGGGAGTTTCAGGAGGCCGGCGGCGAGGATGACGGGGGTGGCGAGCAGGAAGGAGAACCGGGCGGCGTCCTCGTGGTCGAGGCCGCGCAGCAGCCCGCCGACCATGGTGATCCCGGACCGGGAGATGCCGGCGAACAGCGCGAGGGTCTGGAACAGGCCGATGATGCCGGCATCCCGGTAGGCGAGCCGGTCGAGGCTGCGGTGTTCGGCCACCACCAGGCCGTGGTGCTCGGTGACGACGTCGCCGTCATCGGTGCCCTCACCGGCGCCCTCACTGGCACTGGCACTGGCACTGGCACCTGGCAGCACTGGCACCGGCGCGAGCTGTGGGTACGGGATGTGCGTGGCGGGTTTCCGCGGCGCGGCGCAGCCGTTCCCCGGCGAGCAGGATGACGCCGTTGAGGGTGAGGAACAGCGCGGCGGCCAGCGGTTTGGCGAACAGTGTCCGGAAGGTGTGTTCGAGGACGATGCCGGTGAGTCCGACGGGGACTGTAGCGATGATCAACAGCCAGGCCAGCCGCTCGTCCGAGGTGGTCACGGTACGCGTGCGTACCGTGTTGACGAAGGCCCGAACGATGCGGGCCCAGTCGGACCGGAAGAAGATGAGCAACGCGACGGCGGTCGCGACGTGCAGCGCGACGATAAACGCCAGATAGGGCGACTTCTCGCTGGTCGAGGACGCCGATTCGGTGACGAGGTGCTTCCAGCCTCCGCCGATCACCGCGGGAACCAGCACGGAATGCCCGAGGCTGGACACCGGGAACAGTTCGGTCACGCCTTGCAACAGCCCGGTGACAATCGATTGGGTGTAGGTGAGGTCACTCACGGTTCTTCTCGTCTCCAAGCTACTGGACCTGGGCGGCCGGGTGTGCTGGACGTTGGGTGTGCTGGACGTGGCGCAGCCGTTACCACCGGTACATTACTACGACGTTGTCGTATGCTACGACGAGACGTCGTGGCTACGGGATGGCGGGGTTGCATGGGCGACCGGGTGGACAGTCGTCGGGCCCGCCGGGCACGAGGCGCGCTGGAAAGCGAGGTGCTGGCCGCGCTGTGGGCCACCGACGAGCCGGTGACCCCGGCCGCCATTCAGCAGTCCCTCGGCGGCGATCTCGCCTATACGACGGTGACGACCATCCTCACCCGGTTGGCGGAGAAGGGCCTGGCCGAACGGATACCGACCGGCCGTGGCTACGCCTGGCGGGCGGTGGCCGCGCGCGAGGAGCTCGCAGCCCGGCAGATGAAGGCCCTGCTGACCCGGGGGGAGACCCCGACCGCGGTGCTGCAGCGGTTCGTCGAACAGCTCAGCCCCGCCGAAGGCGCGGTCCTGCAGGCCCTGCTCGCCGGCCAGGCAGCACCCACAACGGGTCCGCCCGGGCCCGGGCCGCCCGACGGCGGGCGAGACAGGGACTGACGGGGTGGACCAGCCTCTGCCCGGTCGTCGTCGCTTTTGTGCTGGTCCCTACGTCACCGGCAGGCTGGAAGGGGCGTAGCCTGCCGGCTGGAAGTGGCGTAGCCGCAGGCTGTTGGAGACGACGAACAGCGAGCTCAACGCCATCGCCGCGCCGGCGATCAGCGGGTTGAGCAGGCCCGTGGCGGCGAGTGGCAGGGCTGCGATGTTGTAGGCGAACGCCCAGAACAGGTTTCCCTTGATGGTGGCGAGGGTGCGCCGGGCGAGGAGGATGGCGTCCACGGCCGCGCGCAGGTCCCCGCGGACCAGGGTGAGGTCGCCGGCTTCGATCGCGGCGTCCGTCCCGGTGCCCATGGCCAGACCGAGGTCGGCCTGGGCGAGCGCGGCGGCGTCGTTGACGCCGTCGCCGACCATCGCGACGACCCGGCCCTGCGCCTGCAACCGGGACACGACGTCGACCTTGTCCGCAGGGAGCACCTCGGCGATCACCTCGTCGATGCCGACCTGCGCGGCGACGGCGCGGGCGGCGCGGGTGTTGTCGCCGGTGAGCAGCACCGGGGTCAGACCGAGGTCGCGCAGTCCGCGGACCGCGTCGGCCGAGGTGGGTTTGACGGTGTCGGCGACGACGAGGACCGCGTGGGCGGCACCGTCCCAACCGGCGAAGACCGGTGTCCGGCCGTCCTGCTCGGCGGCCTGCGCTGCCACATCGAGTTCGTCGGGGATGTGGACCGAGCGGTCGGTCAGCAGCCGGCGGCGGCCGGCGACGACCGCATGTCCGGCCACGACCGCCTGCACGCCGAGTCCCTCAACGCTGCGGAAATCCGTCGCGTCCGGCAGGACGCCGACCCGTTCCCGTGCCCCGCGGGCGATCGCCCGGGCGATCGGATGCTCGGAGGCGTCCTCAACCGCGCCGACCAGCCGCAGCACCTCATCGAGGTCGACACCGGCGGCCGGCACCAGGTCGACCAGGCTCATCCGCCCGGTGGTCACCGTTCCGGTCTTGTCCAGGACGACGGTGTCCACCCGCCGGGTCGATTCCAGCACCTCCGGCCCCTTGATCAGAATCCCGAGCTGGGCGGCCCGACCGCTACCGACAAGCAGGGCGGTGGGCGTCGCGAGGCCGAGCGCGCACGGGCAGGCGACGATCAGTACGGCGACGGCGGCCGTGAATGCGGCCGTCGCCCCGTCACCGAGTGCGAGCCACACCGTGAGGGTGGCGACAGCGAGGACGATCACCACCGGAACGAACACCGCCGAGACCCGATCGGCGAGCCGCGCGATCGCGGCCTTCCCGCTCTGCGCCGCCACGACCAGCGTCGCCATCTGCGCAAGCTGGGTGTCCCCACCCACCCGGGTCGCCCGGACCACCAGCCGACCGCCGGCGTTCAGCGTGGCGCCGGTGACCGCGTCGCCCGGGCTGACCTCGACCGGTAGTGACTCGCCGGTGAGCATGCTCGCGTCGACCGCGGAGCGGCCTTCCTCGACCACCCCGTCAGTGGCGATCTTCTCCCCCGGTCGGACGACGAAGCGCTCCCCCACGGCCAACTGCTCCACGGGTAGCCGCTGCTCCCGGCCGTCGCGCAGGACCGCGACGTCCGTGACACCGAGCTCCAGCAACGCCCGCAGCGCGGCGCCGGCCCGGCGTTTGGCCCGTGCCTCGAAGTAGCGGCCGGCGAGGATGAACGTCGTCACCACCGCGGCAACCTCAAGGTAAATGCTGTCCGCGGCGCTGTCCCGGGTGGCCAGGAGCGTGACGTGCATCGTCATGCCCCGCTCGCCGGCATGGCCGAGGAACAGGGCGTACAGCGACCAGCCGAACGCCGCGAGCGTACCGATGGAGATCAGCGTGTCCATGGTCGCCGCGCCGTGCCGCAGGTTCGTCCACGCCGCACGGTGGAACGGGAAGCCAGCCCACACCACGACCGGCGCGGCCAGCGTCAGCGACAGCCACTGCCAGTTCTCGAACTGCAACGCGGGCACCATCGCCAACAGCAGCACCGGCAGACTCAGCACCGCGGCGACGACCAGCCGGGTACGCAGCGGACCGGTCTGATCCGCCTGCGCTGCCCCGGTGGTCTCGCCGGCATCCCCGTCGAGGCTCGCCACCGCCCCGGCCGGCCGCTCCGTTCGCGGCTGGGGCACGAAGGCCCGGTAGCCGGCCTTCTCCACCTCGGCGATCAGGTCGGCTGCGGTGAGCCGGCCGGGGTGGACGACATGCGCCTGCTCGGTGGCGTAGTTGACCGCAGCGCTCACACCGTCGAGCCTGTTCAACCGCTTCTCGATGCGCGCCGCGCAGGACGCGCAGGTCATCCCCTCGATCGACAGGTTGGTGGCACCGCCGCCGACAGGCCGCGCGTCATCCACGGTCGCGCTCATCAAGAATCTCCCTCTGACCTCAGCGATCTTTCGACGCCAGCCCGGCCAGTGCGTAGCCGGCCTCATCCACGGCGGTGCGCACCGGCGCCTCGTCGAGCGGCTGTTCGCTGGTCACGGTCACCGCGCCAGCGGTGAGATCGACGGAAACGTCGCTGACACCCGCAAGGCGGCCGATCTCGCTGCGCACCGCGCTGACGCAGTGCGCGCAGGTCATGCCGACAACGGTGTAGGTGGATGTGATCACAGCTGGTTCCTTCCAAATCAGATGATCAATATCGGGGCGGGTCGACCAGGTTTCAGGTCAGGACCGGACCAGGCGGGCGATCGCCGCCGAGGCCTCCCGTACCTTGTGGTCGGCCTCGTCACCGCCGGCCGCCGCGGCCCGCACGACGCAGTGCGTCAGGTGCTCATCAAGGAGGCCCAGCGCGACCGACTGTAGCGCCTTCGTCGCCGCCGAGACCTGAGTCAGGATGTCGATGCAGTACTCCTCCTGCTCGACCATCCGCTGCAGCCCCCGGATCTGGCCTTCGATGCGGCGTAACCGCTTGAGGTGGTCGTCCTTGTTGCCGATGTAGCCATGACCAGCGTCCATGAACCCTCCAATACCAATACCCGCTAGGGGTATCCTGAGTCGAAACGCTATACCTGTACCAGGTATCGATCAGGGAGCGGCCGGCAGGGAGCCGGGATCGCCAGGGCGAACCCGCGGAAGATCCCGGCTCCGGTCAGGTGCCGGTCAGCCGACGGACAGGGTCACGACGGCGGTGTGCAGTACCGCCGCGGTCTGGAACTGCACGAACACCCGCCAGTTGCCGGCTTTCGCCATCATCGCCTCGAAGGACAGCGCCGGTCCGCCACCCGCAGCGCTGGTCGCGCCCACCGGGTGCAGATGAGCGAAGGCAAGGTCACCTTCGTGGAAGGCACTCAGGTGCGCGTAGGTGTCCAGGTAGGGCTGCAGGTCGGTGACGGGCGCGCCCTCCTTGGACACCGTGACCGTCAGCGTGTGCGCCGCCCCGGCCATCACCTCACCGGCCAGGGTCAGGGTGTAGCCGTCGACCTGTGTCGTGGTCGATGCGGGCGGCAGCGGCGTGACGGCGGACCTCCCGGCAACGGTGACCGGCTGGCTGAGGACCAGCGGCAGGTCCTGCCCCGAGCTGTTCGTGGTGATGAACGAGGCGTAGACCCGGTACGAGCCCGGCTGCACCGCGTCAAGCGGCACCGTCCAGGTACCGTCGCCGGCCATGGTCGGGTGCACGTGCTGGAAGCCGGTGAGATCGGACCGGACCAGATAGAGGTGCATCAACCTGGTCTGATCCGGCCTGAACGCGGTGACCGGTGCACCAGTTCCGCCCACGATCTGGAACCGGAACGAGGTCGGCGCATCGGCTGGCAGCGAGGACACAGCCGGGACGAACCGGAAACCGGATGCCTCGGCGGTCAGGCCGTCACCCACCGGCTGTTCCGCCGTACCTGCCATCCCTGCCATCCCGGCGTGCCCCGATGCAGACGGCGCCATCATCGTGGCCATCATCGTGGGCGCCGTCATGGTGGGCGCCATCATGGTGTGTTGCATCGTCGGCGTGGTCGTGGAACCACCGCCACAGGCGGTGACCGTCAGTCCGACGGCAACGGTCACACCGGCCGCCACGAACACGGACCGGACACGGGCATGCGAACGCGACAAAATAGACATCGACATCAAGAATCTTCCCGGACGGCACGCGACGCTCGCGTGCGGGTGGACGGACACCTCAGCCGACCCGAGCCCTCGCTCCGGTCAGCGACGCCCTGTCACGTCCGGGACACGCACAACCTCACCAGCAGACACGAACCAGCCAGCGGTGGGGCGCGGCACCCATGACCCGCACGGTCGGCACCGGCGTTCCACAGCCGGACGGGCCACGCCCACGCGACCACGCCGAGCAGAAGGGCCAGCAGCCAGGCCAGCCCTGGCCGGGGAGGTGACGACACGCACAACGTGCCATGGCCGCGGCCATCACCTCTGACCACGGCCGGCGTCTGGGACACCGCGGACACCGCGGACACCGCGGGAAGTGCCTGGCCGGTGGCCGGGAGGTACATCGCCATCTGCGCCATCGCGGCGGCCTCGTGGCCGGTGGCCGAACCGTGTACCGCCATCGTCGACCCCGCCGCGGCGCCACCGCCTGGGCATCCCTGCCCGGCCAGCACGCCGTGCATGACGAACAACCCGGCCAGCACCACGTATGCCAGCACCAACCGGCCGGTCGCCCGCGCCGGTGCGGTCCTACTGCCCACGGGGCTCCCTTCCCAATCGGCATTCCCAATCGGAACCGGCAACCCGGGCCGCGCAAGCGGCGGCTCCGCGTGGCACGACGACCACCTGACATCGTAGTCGATCTACGTGGGCACCGCTGCTCGCACGCTCGGTGCTTGCGACGCCCACTATTGCGAATTTCTTGCATCTGAGAATATTGTGCGTCTAGGTTGTGCTGTCGCCCCGCTGATGAAAGCAGGTCGCTCATGACCACGCGCTCGCTCGCCACGCTCCCCCCGGCCGGCTCGTCCACGTCCCGGTGGCAACGTGTGCGCGGCTCCATGACCCGCCGTGAGTGGAGCCGCACGGCCGGCATGGCCGCGTTCATCCTGGCCCTGCACGTGATCGGCTGGTTCGTCCTCGTCGCAATCGTCGCGCCAGAGCACTACAGCCTGGGGACCAAGACCTTCGGCGTCGGTATCGGGGTGACCGCCTACACCCTGGGGATGCGCCACGCCTTCGACGCCGACCACATCTCGGCCATCGACAACACCACCCGTAAGCTCATGAACGACGGCCAGCGACCGCTGTCGGTCGGCTTCTGGTTCTCTCTCGGCCACTCCACCGTCGTCTTCGCGCTGGCGTTCCTGCTCTCGCTGGGCGTCAGAAGCCTGGCCGGTCCGGTAGGTGATGAGAACTCCGAGCTGCACAACGTCACCAGCCTGATCGGCACCACCGTCTCCGGCATCTTTCTCTATATTATCGCGATCATCAATATTGTTATCCTTGCCGGGATCTGGCGTGTCTTCCGGCAACTGCGCACCGGCGTCTTCGACGAGGCAGCGCTGGAGGACCAGCTGAACAACCGCGGCTTCATGAACCGTCTACTGGGCCGGTTGATGAAATCAATCACCAAACCCTGGCAGATGTACCCGTTGGGCGTGCTGTTCGGCCTCGGTTTCGACACCGCCACCGAGATCGCCCTGCTGGTGCTCGCCGGCTCCGGCGCCGCTTCCGGCCTGCCGTGGTACGCGATCCTGTGCCTTCCCGTCCTGTTTGCCGCGGGAATGAGCCTGCTCGACACCGTCGACGGATCGTTCATGAACTTCGCCTACGGCTGGGCATTCTCGAAACCGGTCCGTAAAGTTTACTACAACCTCACCATCACCGCACTGTCGGTGGCTGTCGCCGTCATCATCGGCACCATCGAACTCCTCGGGCTCATCGCCGAGAAACTCTCGCTGCACGGTGCATTCTGGGACTGGATCAGCGGCCTGGATCTGAACATCGTCGGTTTCGTCATCGTCGGTATGTTCTTCGCCACCTGGGCTATCGCGCTGGCTGTGTGGAAAATCGGCCGTATCGAGGAGAAATGGACCGTCGACAGCTGATTGCGCCCGGCAGGAGGGAGGGTCGCGGCGTCGCGGGTCGATCCCGGGCAGGCCGGGCTCCACGACCAGCCGGCGATCGCCCGTCCCCGGTGCCAGTCGGGTTCGCAGTCAGTCGGGTTCGCC
>NZ_CAUVXO010000025.1:0-2060 GCF_963555865.1 Protofrankia sp. Cr1 | reverse complement strand
CATAGAGGGCATCACGACCCTGGCGGATGGCGAGTTCGAAGGGGGTGGCGGCGTAGCGAATGGCGTTGGTGACCAGTTCGCTGACAAGCAGTTCGGTGATGTCGAGAAGTTCCGGGAGTTTCCAGTCGGTCAGGCTGGTGGTGGCGGCACTACGGGCGATCTTGGCGGCGCGGGGTTCCGGGGTGAGGATGAGGGTGTTGGTGCGGGCGGCCGTCGGGACGGTGGCGTGGATGAGCAGGAGCGCGACGTCGTCGTCATAGCCGTCGGTGCGGTCGAGGAATGTCAGAAGCCGGTCAGCGGTGATGTGGAGGGTGCCGGGGCGGGTGAGGGCGCGTAGGAGGCGTCCGATTCCTTCGTCTATGTCGATGGTGGCGGATTCGACGAGTCCGTCGGTGAACAGAGCGAGGGTGGAGCCCACGGGGAAGCAGTAGCGGGTTTCGGTGACGGTCTGGCGGCCGACGCCGAGGATCATGTCGGGGGCGTCCCCGCCACCGTCGAGAAGGTGGACCTGGCCGTCGGGGTCGCGCATGACAGGGGGCAGGTGGCCGGCGTTGGCCACGGTGATGCTGGCGGTGGCGGGTTCCCAGATGGCGTAGATCGCGCTGACGAGCGTGCCGTCAGGCCCGGTTCCGATCGCGCGAACAAGATCGTCAAGGTTGGTGAGTACGTCGGCGGCGGTCAGGTCGAGGGCGGCGAAGGCGCGGACGGCGGCACGGACCTGGCCCATGGCGGCGGCCGCGGTCAGGCCGCGGCCCATGACGTCGCCGATCACCAGGGCGACCCGCCCTGCGGACAGCGGGATGACGTCGAACCAGTCGCCGCCGACCTCGGTGCCGGCGGTTCCGGGTTCATAACGCCAGGCGACGTCCAGGCCTTCGACGGTGGGTACGTCGCCGGGCAGCACGCTGCGTTGCAAGGTAATCGCGGCGGCGCGTTGCCGGGCGTAGGCGCGGGCGTTGGCGATCGCGGCCGCGATCCGGCTTCCCAGTTCCCCGGCGGTCCGCGCGTCCACGTCGGTGTAGGTCCGCCCGGACGGACCCAGGCCGAAGTGGACGACACCGTGAAACTCACCCCCCGCCACCAGCGGCACCGCCAGGCCGGAACGGATACCGAAATGCCGGTGATAGTCCTCCGTGCCGGGAATCGCAATGCGGTCGACCATTTCCTGGTCGAACGTCAAATGGATGGGGCGCCCCAGCGTCAGGGCAAGGTGGCCGGGAGTACCAGGCCGCATCTTGAGAAGGCGTCCGGCGGTGTCGTCGGCTCCGGGCAGGGGCGGAGTCCCAGGCAGGTGCGCCCAGACCACTCTGCGCATCAGCAGCGGGTGCGGCCTCGCGTCGGGGTCCATCGGCTCGTCGGTCAGCAGGACCACGCACTCGTCGGTGAACTCCGGGACGACGAGCTCGACCAGCTCCTGCAGGGTCGCAGCCAGGTCCAGCGACGCTCCGACCAGCCCGCTGGCCCGGCCGAGCAGCCGCAGCCGCCGCTCCACCGCGTCACGCTCGGCTTCTGCCCTACGCTGCTCGGTGACATCGACCACCGCCTGACCGACCGCTACCGTTACGCCGCAACAATCCCGCAGCGGGTAGCAGGAGACACGGTGGATGCGTTCCTCGGGCCAGCGGAGCCGGGTCACGTCGATGATCTCCACATCCAGGCTCGCCTGCCCGGTCGCCAGTACGTGGCGGGCCATGTCCCAGGCGGCGGACGCCACCTCGGGCATCACCGCGGGTGCGGGCCTGCCCACGATCTCCTCGGCGGTCAGCCCAGTCAGCGCGAGCATCGCCTGGTTGACCCGAAGGACCCTCAGCTCGCGGTCAAAGATCGTCAGGGCGATCGGGACAACCTCGAACAGCTCACCGGCTAAGGCCGACGCAACCAGCTTCCCCGACCCCGCCGTGGTGCGCGGTCCAGGGGGACCCGACTGGCTGTTCATGGACGTGTTGTACCCCCGAAGCCGTGGCGTCGCATCCAGGTGCTCGTGCACTTCCCGTGCTCGTCGGCACCAAACGTCCAGGTGGCCGCCGCACTGATGCAGGGCCGAGTCCCGTGACACCTCC
>NZ_CAUVXO010000024.1:25821-30338 GCF_963555865.1 Protofrankia sp. Cr1 | reverse complement strand
GCTGTAACGAAAGTGGATGCAAGGGGCAGACACAGTGTCGCCGTTCAGGCACACTATGGTCATGTCACGGGTCATGTCACGCATCACGGCGGCCGCTTCCGGCCGCGGGTTGTCCGGCGAAGCCGCCCCGGCCGACGGCAGGCTTCCGGCGTCGGCCACAAACTTGGTGGGCACTCGCCCGTTCGGCGTCTATGTCCACGTCCCATACTGCACGACCCGCTGCGGCTACTGCGACTTCAACACCTACACGGCGACCGAGCTCGGCCCGGGAGTCGCGATCGGGACGTTCGTCGAGACGCTTGCCGGTGAGTTCCGCGTGGCCCGCGCCGTCCTCGGCGCGGCAGACCTGGCCGTCTCGACCATTTTCCTCGGCGGCGGGACGCCTACCCTCCTTCCGATCGAGGACCTCAGGGCGCTGCTTCGAATGATCGACACGGAGTTCGGCATTGCCCCGGACGCCGAGGTGACGACCGAGGCGAACCCCGAGTCCGTGGACGCGAGCACATTGGAACAGCTGCGCGCCGCCGGCTACACGCGGGTCTCGTTCGGCATGCAGAGTGCCCGGTCGCACGTGCTCGCCGCCCTTGACCGTCGGCATACTCCCGGACGTGTACCCGATGTGGTCAGTTGGGCACGCAAGGCGGGATTCAACCATGTCAACCTCGACCTCATCTACGGCTCGCCGGGTGAGTCGGACCGGGACTGGCAGGCGAGCCTGGACGCCGCGGTCGAACTCGCTCCCGATCATGTGAGCGCGTATGCGTTGACTGTTGAGGACGGCACCCGGCTGGCCCGCCGGATCAGGCGTGGCGAGCTGCTCCCGCCGGACGATGACATGATGGCCGACCGTTACCATCAGGCCGAGCAGACCCTGACCGCGGCGGGCCTACGGTGGTATGAGATCAGTAACTGGGCCCGTGACGAAGCGTCCCGCAGCCGGCACAATCTCGGCTACTGGCGTGGTCATGACTGGTGGGGTTTCGGACCGGGGGCACACAGCCATGTCGGCGGTGTGCGCTGGTGGAACGTCCGTCATCCGGCCGCCTACAGCGCGCTGCTCGCCGAGCAGGCGAGTCCTGCCGCGGCCCGTGAGCTGCTGGACGACGACGCCAGGCAGATGGAGCGGGTGATGCTCGGGGTTCGCCTGGCCGACGGCCTCGCCGTCGACGAGCTGACCGACGCGGGGCGTGCGCGGGCCGCGACGCTTGCTGTGGACGGGTTGATCGAGCCGGCCGGGCTGGAGGCCGGACGCGTGTTGCTCACCCTGCGTGGCAGGCTCCTGGCCGATACCGTGGTCCGTGATCTCGTTGCGGACTGACCGGCGCCGCCCCTTGGCGAAGGCCTTGAGTTTCTGCACTCGCTGACGTGCTCGACCGTCTCGGCTGGAGGCCAAGACGGCTACAATTGGCACTCGAGGCAACGGAGTGCCAGGACGCTTCGGAAGTACGGGTTCTGGTCCTGGTCGCCTCGTGCGGTCGTGGCTGGCCTCGCCAAACGGCCTCAACGTGGCGAAGGGGTGAAGCGACGTGCTGGAAGAACGGCGGTTGGACGTTCTGCGCGCCATCGTTGAGGACTTTGTGCTGAGCAACGAGCCCGTGGGGTCCAAAGCACTGGCAGAGCGCCACCAGCTGGGGGTATCGCCTGCTACTGTACGTAATGACATGTCTGCGCTTGAGGAAGAAGGCTACATTACCCAGCCGCACACGAGCGCGGGGCGGATCCCGACGGACAAGGGCTACCGCCTGTTCGTCGACCGGCTGTCGGGGGTCAAGCCCCTGTCGCGGGCGGAGCGGCGGGCGATCCAGAGCTTCCTCGAGGGAGCGATCGATCTCGATGACGTGGTCCGGCGGTCGGTTCGGCTGCTGGCCCAGCTGACCCGCCAGGTCGCTGTCGTGCAGTACCCGTCGTTGTCGTGCAGCAGCGTCCGGCACATCGAGATCGTGACGATCACGCCGGCGCGGCTGCTTTTCGTAATGATTACTGACACCGGTAGGGTTGAGCAGCGGGTGGTCGAAGTGCCCGCCCCGGTTGACGATCTGATCGTCGGCGAACTGCGGGGTGTACTCAACGCCGCGTTGAACGGGCGCAGGCTGGTGGACGCGCCCGAGGCGGTCGCGGACCTGTCGGACGCCGCCCGCCCGGATCTGCGTCCACATCTGAATACGCTGATCGCGGTGGTGATGGAGGCGCTGGTCGACAAGCCCGAGGAGCGGGTGGCGCTGGCGGGTACAGCCAATCTGACATTGTCGGCTCTCGACTTCGCCGATACGCTGCGTCCCCTTCTGGAAGCGCTGGAGGAGCAGGTTGTTCTGTTGAAACTGATCGGCGAGGTACGCGACCTCGACACCGTTACGGTACGTATTGGTCAGGAAAACAGCATGGATGCGCTACGTTCCACCTCGGTGGTGGCAACGGGGTACGGTCGCGGAGCGTCCGCTTTGGGCGGCCTGGGAGTGGTCGGTCCGAGGCGGATGGACTATCCGGGGGCCATGGCGGCGGTAAGAGCCGTCGCCAAGTACGTGGGTGATCTCTTGGGTGCCGACTGATGGCCACTGACTACTACGAAGTGCTGGGCGTACGCCGAGACGCTTCGAACGACGAACTCAAGCGGGCATATCGCAGGCTCGCTCGGGAACTGCATCCCGACGTGAACCCCGACCCGGAGGCGCAGCAGCGCTTCAAGGCCGTGACCACCGCGTACGAGGTGCTGTCGGACCCGGAGAAGCGCCAGGTCGTCGATCTCGGTGGTGATCCGCTGGCTCCCGGTGGGGGAGGCGGCGCCGGGGCTTCCTTCGGGGCGGGCTTCGGCGGCCTCGGCGACATCATGGATGCCTTCTTCGGTGGCGGGGCAAATCGTGGGCCGCGCTCACGGGTCCGTCGCGGCAACGACGCGTTGCTCCGTCTGGAGCTCGACCTCGCCGAGACCGCGTTCGGGGCGACCCGGGATATCACCGTTGACACCGCGGCGGTGTGCGCCACCTGCTCCGGGGAGGGATCGGCGCCGGGTAGCCATCCGGTGACCTGCCCGGTGTGTCACGGGCGTGGAGAGATCCAACAGGTGACCCGGTCGTTCCTGGGCCAGATGGTCACTTCCAGGCCGTGCACCCGATGCGGAGCCACCGGGAGCGTGATCGAGCATCCGTGCCGGGAATGCGGCGGCGACGGCCGGGTACGTAAGCGGCGCAACCTTACCGTCAAGATCCCTTCTGGGGTTGAGGACGGGATGCGCATCCGGTTGTCCGGCGAAGGTGAGGTCGGCCCGGGCGGCGGGCCCAACGGTGACCTCTACGTCGAGGTGCAGGAGCGTCCCCATCCGGTCTTCACCCGGGAAGGCGACGATCTGCACTGCGAGCTGCGGGTGCCCATGACGGCCGCCGCGCTCGGTACCACCTGTGAGTTGGACACTCTGGACGGCAGCGAGACCCTCACGGTCAAGCCCGGCACTCAGCCTGGGTATGTCATCACCATGAGTGGTCGCGGCATTCCGCATCTGCGTTCGGTCGGCCGCGGTCACCTGCACATCCATGTGGTGGTGGAGACGCCGACCAAGCTTGATCCTGATCAGGAAAGGCTGCTGCGAGAGCTGGCGAAGTTGCGGGACGAGGAGCAGCCGGCGGTGGTGACCAGTGGCAACGGGACCGCCGACGGGCAGGGCTTCTTCTCCAGGCTCCGCGGCGCCCGCGGCACGCGGTAGGCGGGGCCGGATGCGGGTTGCCGTGGGCCGGACCGGGCGCGGAGGAACGGACAGCTGACCGCGCCTCTTTTCTACCAGGGCCTGGTTCCCGACGGCAGAGAGCTGACACTCTCCGGTTCGGAGGGTCACCATGCTGCGACGGTTCGTCGACTTCGCCCCGGCGAACGCCTGGATATCACCGATGGTCTCGGGGTGGTTGCCGAATGTACCGTTCTGCGTTGTCGGCGCGATGAGGTCGACTGCACGGTCGAACGCAGGGTCGTGTACCCGGAGCCTGCTCCCCGGCTGGTCGTGGTCCAGGCCCTGGCCAAGGGTGACCGCGGTGAGCTCGCTGTCGAGCTCATGACCGAGGTGGGGGTCGACGAGATCGTCCCCTGGGCGGCTGCCCGCTCGATCGTCCGTTGGGAGGGGGATCGTGGCATGCGGGCGCATGCGCGTTGGTCGGCCACGGCGCGTGAGGCCGCGAAGCAGTCACGGCGAGTGTTCTGGCCCCGGCTGGCGGGCCTCGCTGACACCGCTGCGGTCGGCGCTCGGATCGTGACCGCGGACATCGCGGTGGTTCTGCATGAGGAGGCGACCGAACCGCTGGTCGCGGGGCTGCGCGAGGCGGGCGTGGCGGGATCGTCGGAGATCGTCGTGGTAGTGGGGCCAGAAGGTGGAATCACCGACAGTGAGCTTGAGGTCTTCGGTGCGGCCGGAGCGATGCCTGCCCGGCTCGGTCGCACGGTGTTACGGACGTCGACCGCAGGTGTCGTCGCGGCCGCGATCGTGTTGTCCCATACCACCCGCTGGGATCGGTAGGCCGGAGGTGGCGCGATGCTGG
>NZ_CAUVXO010000024.1:24334-25397 GCF_963555865.1 Protofrankia sp. Cr1 | reverse complement strand
CTCGCGGATCGTTAGACTAGGGGCCGTACTGACTCATGTCGTTTGAGAGGTCTCGTGGCCGCAGCCGGCTGCAACCCATGACCGATTCCGTCTCC
The DNA here is from genome assembly GCF_963555865.1 of Protofrankia sp. Cr1. Taxonomy (NCBI): domain Bacteria; kingdom Bacillati; phylum Actinomycetota; class Actinomycetes; order Frankiales; family Frankiaceae; genus Protofrankia; species Protofrankia sp. Cr1. Next base: position 25,302 of record NZ_CAUVXO010000024.1, on the reverse strand, counting down.
CCGTCCGACCAACGGACCGTCACCCGCATCGTCGTCCCGGGCGCGCACAGCATGGTAAGCCTGCTGGGCCACCAGGACGAGCTGTTGCGTGTCATCGAACAGGCCTTACCGTCCGACATCCATGTCCGGGGCAACGAGATCACCATTACCGGTCATCCGGACGAGAACGCACTGGCCGCCAAGCTCTTCGCCGAACTGATCGCTCTGTTGGAGTCCGGCACGGAACTGACGCCGTCCCACGTCAACCACTCGTTGTCGATGTTGCGCAGCGGTGGCGATGAGCGGCCTGCCGAGGTGCTCACCCTCAACATCCTGTCTGGCCGTGGGCGGACGATCCGTCCCAAGACGTTGAATCAGAAACGCTATGTGGACGCGATCGACGTCCACACGATCGTGTTCGGCATCGGCCCGGCCGGCACCGGCAAGACCTATCTGGCCATGGCCAAGGCCGTGCAGGCACTCCAGTCAAAGCAGGTGAACCGGATCATCCTGACCCGGCCCGCGGTCGAGGCGGGAGAGCGGCTCGGTTTCCTACCCGGCACGCTTTACGACAAGATCGACCCGTATCTGCGACCGCTCTACGACGCCTTGCACGACATGGTCGATCCGGACTCGATCCCACGACTGATCCAGAGCGGAACCATCGAGGTCGCGCCGCTCGCGTACATGCGCGGCCGGACCCTGAACGACGCTTTCATCATCCTGGACGAGGCGCAGAACACCTCCGGTGAGCAGATGAAGATGTTCCTCACCCGGCTCGGTTTCGGTGCCAAGATCGTTGTTACCGGGGATGTGACCCAGGTGGATCTGCCCAGCGGAACCCGCAGCGGCCTGCGTGTCGTCCGCGAAATCCTCGACGGCGTTGAGGACGTCCACTTCGCGACGTTGACCAGCACGGACGTGGTACGTCACCGGCTGGTCAGCGACATCGTCGACGCCTATGCCCGCTGGGACGCGGCAAGCGCGCC
>NZ_CAUVXO010000024.1:23476-24060 GCF_963555865.1 Protofrankia sp. Cr1 | reverse complement strand
GCGCAACCGAGGACGTGCCGCGAGCAGTGGCGCCGCACGGGGATGGATGGCTGATGGCCGTATTCGTGGCTAACGAGTCAGGCGTTGACGTTGATGAGGTCGCACTTACCGCTCTTGCCCGGTTCGTGTTGGACGCCATGAAGGTCAATCCACAGGCGGAGCTGTCGATAATGCTGGTGGAGCTGACCGCGATGGAGGAACTCCACGTCCGTTACATGGGCGAGGAAGGTCCGACCGACGTGCTGGCCTTCCCCCAGGACGACGCCTTCGACCCGTCCGCGCCTGATGCGGGTGAGGACGACCCGGCCCTGCTGCTCGGCGATGTCGTCCTGTGTCCGGAGGTCGCCCGTAAGCAGGCGGCAAAGGCGGGTCACTCACCGGAACACGAGATGCATCTGCTGTGTACGCACGGGATCCTGCACCTGCTCGGCTACGACCACGCCGAGCCCGAGGAGGAGCGCGAGATGTGGGCGGTGCAGTCCCGCCTGCTGGCATCGTGGGAGGTCGCCCGGACCGCTGGTACGCACTGAGTACGGCGATTGCGCGGCGTAGCAACGTCCGGGCGCGGCAGACGGCGTGCCAGA
>NZ_CAUVXO010000024.1:16684-22983 GCF_963555865.1 Protofrankia sp. Cr1 | reverse complement strand
AGCTGACGGGACGAGCCCATGGGCTATGGTGATGTTCCACTTCTGCTGATCGCGGTGGTTGCCGCGCTGTTCGCGGCGGGTATCGGGTGTGTCGACGCGGCGCTGACCCGCGTGTCCCGAGTGTCGGTCGAGGAGTTCCTGCGAGCCGGCCGGCCAAGGGCCACCCGGCTGGCCACGATCGTCGCAGACCCCGGTCGCTACCTGGCGCTGCTGCTGTTGCTGCGGATTGTCGGTGAGATGATCGCGACAGCCTGCGTGACTGTCATCGCCGTGCACACCTACGGTGCCGGATTCGCCTCGGTCGCGCTCGGGGCACTGGCCGGCACTCTGTTCGCGTACGTCCTGGTCGGCGTGATGTTCCGAACGTTGGGCCGGCAGCACGCAGCGGTGGTGGCGCTCGCGACCGCGGGGCTCACCACCTGGCTCGGCGCGCTGTTCGGTCCACTGCCCCGACTGCTGATCGCGTTTGGCAACGCGGTCACTCCCGGGCGAGGCTACCGGGACGGTCCGTTCGCCACCGAAGCGGAACTGCGTGACCTGGTTGATCTCGCGCAGGAGCGCGACGTCATAGAACGTGGTGAGCGTGACATGATCGCATCCGTGTTCGAGTTTGGGGACACCCTGGTACGCGAGGTCATGGTCCCCCGTCCTGACATGGTCCACATCGGGTCGGCGAAAACCGTCAGACAGGCCATCTCGCTGGCATTGCGCAGCGGTTTCTCGCGCATTCCGGTCACCGGGGAGACGGTGGACGACGTCGTCGGGATCGCCTTCCTCAAGGACATGGTAGGCCGGGAGCGCGAAGGCTGGGACGCCCGGCCTGTTTCGGATGTGATGCGTCCGCCCGCACTGGTGCCCGAGAGCAAGCACGCTGACGCCCTGCTACGGGAGATGCAGGCGTCTCGGACCCACATGGCGATCGTCATCGACGAGTACGGCGGCACCGCGGGGTTGGTGACCATCGAGGACATCCTCGAAGAGATCGTCGGAGAGATCACCGACGAGTACGACATCGAGACCGCGCCGGTGGAGTGGATCGATGACGACGTGGCCAGGGTGACCGCCCGGCTGGCGGTGGACGATCTGCGCGAGCTGTTCGCAACGGATGAGCTGCCGGGATCCGGTGATGTCGAGACGGTCGGCGGGCTGCTGGCGAGTGCGCTGGGACACGTGCCGATACCGGGAGCGACCGCAACCGTCGGCGTGCTGACGCTCACCGCCGAGAGCGCGGCCGGCCGGCGCAACCAGATCGGTACGGTGGTGGTCCGGCGGTCGGCGCGCCCTGGCGAGGACGGCGCAGGCGGGTCCGCGAACGAGATCGCCCGCGCCGGCGGCGAGAGCAGAGACGGGGACGCGAAACATGGTGACGGTGGCCGCGACGGCGATGCCCTCGGCCCGGTCGTACGCCGTACCGCGTTCGGGACGCGTACATGAGTGAGACGGACGAGACAGGGGTGGGCGTGTCGGAGCAGGAGCCGAACAGGCTGGGCTCGAACGGTCGGAACGCCGGTGGACCGCGGTCGGCCGCGGACGTCACGCCGATTGCCCTCGGCGCGCTGCAACCGGAGGACGCCAAGCTCGTGACCCTGGCCCGGTCGGCACGGCTGCGCGCCTACGTGCCCCGCGGCGGAACCGCCTCGGCCCAGGGCGCGGCCGTCCGTGACACCGACGGCCGGACATACGCGGCAGCGACCGTGGAGAACGCCGACGCTCGGCTGACGGTGTCGGCGCTTGCGGCGGCGGTGGTCGCGGCGGCGTCCAGCGGAGCGCGCCGCTTCGAGGCCGCGGCGATCGTGTCGCAGGGCGCGCCGGTCCCGGATCTTCCCGACGCCGGGGACCCTCCGGCCGCTCCGGCCGCTCCCGCCGTGCCTTCTGTACCTTCCGTACCAGCTGCCGAGGACCTGCTCGTGCTGGGCGAGTTCGGCGCCGGCGTTCCGGTGTTCCTCGCCGGCCCGGACGGTGTGGTCCGCGGCCGGGTGAGAACCTAGTGGTTGCCGCCATGGAGACCGAACCGCGGTTCCGGTCGGGGTTTGCGTGCTTTGTCGGACGTCCCAACGCGGGCAAGTCCACGCTGACCAACGCACTCGTCGGCGCGAAGGTCGCGATCACCTCCGGGCGGCCGCAGACGACCCGGCACGCCATCCGGGGCATCGTGCACCGCGACGACGCCCAGCTGGTACTGGTCGACACCCCCGGGCTGCACCGTCCCCGCACGCTGCTCGGACAGCGGCTCAACGACGTGGTGCGCTCCACCCTGTCGGAGGTGGACGTGGTCGGCTTCTGCGTCCCGGCGAACGAGCCGGTGGGTCGCGGCGACCGGTTCATCGCCGACGAGCTCGCCCGCCTGCCCAAGCGGACGCCGGTGATCGCGATCGTCACCAAGACCGATCTGGTGTCCGACCGGGACGCGCTGGGGGCACAGCTGCTCGCGGTCTCCTCGCTCGCGGATTTCGCCGCGGTGATACCGGTCAGCGCCGTGTCGTCGTTCCAGGTAGGCGTGCTAGCTGATCTGCTGGTGGAACGGTTGCCGGCTGGTCCGCCGCTGTATCCGGACGGCGATCTGACCGACGAACCCGAGCAGGTGATGGTCGCCGAACTGGTGCGTGAGGCCGCGTTGGAGGGCGTGCGCGACGAGCTGCCGCACTCCCTGGCCGTCGTCGTGGAAGAGATGATCCCGCGCGAGGACCGACCCGCCGACCGCCCGCTGCTCGACGTCCATGTGAACGTCTACGTCGAGCGCCAGAGCCAGAAGGCGATCGTCATCGGTGCCAAGGGCGCGCGGCTCAAGGACGTCGGGACGCGGGCGCGCACCCAGATCGAGGCGCTGCTGGGGACGCCGGTCTTCCTGGACCTGCACGTCAAGGTCGCCAAAGACTGGCAGCGCGACCCCCGCCAGCTCCGCAAACTCGGTTTCTGAGTGCCAGTGCCCGGAGCGGCCCCAACCCCAACGATGTGATTCTGGTGTTGCTGGAGTAGCAGCAGAATCACATCCTTCGCTTGGCCCTGGGACCGCCGGCCCTGGGACCGCGGGTTCTGGGACCGCCGGCCCTGGAACCGTGAGCGTTGGGCACGTCGGTGTCCGGGATGTGGGTGGGTGCGCCGAACAGCCAGACGAGGGTGACGGCCGCCAGCGTCTCCGCGGTGAGCAGGGCGACGAGGACGACGAGCTGGAACCGGGCCGCGTCGGTGGGGCTCGCGCCGCCGAGCAGGGCGCCGACGAAGGCGCCCGGCAGCGTGACCAGCCCGACTGTGCGGGTCTGGTCGACGGCGGGCAGCAGGGCTTCCTGGATGGCGGTGCGGGCGAGGTCCGCGACCGCCTGGCGTGGGGTGGCGCCGAGCGCGAGCCAGGCCTCGACCTCGTCGCGGCGGCGCACCATCGCCTCGAACAATCGCCGACCCGCCAGGGTGCAGGCGGTCATGGTGCCGCCGATCACGATGCCGCCGGCCGCGACCAGATAGCGCGCGGACCGGTCGAGCAGCGGGACGCCGAAGATGATCCCGAGCGTGACGGCCGCGCCGGCCGTGCTGGCGGCAAGCACGGACCGTCGGGCGTCGGGGAAGCCGGTGAGCCGGCCCGCCGCGGTCAGGGTCGCTACGGTGAGCATCACGACGAGGACTGCGACCGTTGTCGCGGGTGCGGCGAGCACCCCGCGCAACGCCAGGCCGACGAGGGTGAGCTGGGCGCCGGCCCGAACCGCGGCGACGATCACCGCCCGGCGTAACCGTACGCCGGCGACGGTGAGGCAGCCGACGGCTACAGCAAGCAGAGCACCCAGGCCCACGGCCATCGCAATGACGTTGCCCACCGGCTCACTGTGCGGCCTGTCTACCTGCCCGCACACACGCGGGGAGGTAGACAGGCCGGCAGACAGGCAGATGGCGGATAGTGACGGCCATGGCTGGCGTGCGGCGGGTGGTCCCGCTGACCCTGGGTTGGGTCGAGGTGCCGTATTCGATGTCGGTGCACGGCGCTGCGGACGACATCCGGCTACGTCAGCCCGTCCCGGCGTTGCTGGTGGAGGTCGACGGGGGCTGGTTGCTGATCGACACCGGGCTCAACCCGGCATTCGTGCGGGACGCGGCCCTGTGCCGCCGCTTCCACCGCGACACCGGCGTGGAGGTGTGGCTCCCGCCCGGCGCTGGCGACCCGCTGGAGGGTGCGCTGGAACGGGTCGGGCTCACCCTCGACCAGATCGACGTGGTTGCCGTCTCCCACCTGCACAGCGACCACGCCGGCGGGCTGCGCCACTTCGCCCGGCGCGGTACACCCGTCCACATTCAGGGCCGCGAGCTTGACCACGGGCTCGGTACCCACCCGGCGCAGCTGGAGGCCGACGGCATCATCCGGGTCGACTTCGATCACCCGGCGATCACCTGGCAGGTGGCCGACGGCGACACCGAGATCGCCCCGGGGGTGACCGCGGTCCGCACTGCCGGGCACACCCCAGGTCACCAGAGCTTTATCGTCGAGATGGATCCCACGGTGGGCGGCGGCGGGTATGTCTTCGCGTTCGACGCCGCGGACCTGCAGGAGAACATCGATTTCGAGCGGGCCGTCGGTGGGTCGATCGGCGTTCCGCCGGAGGCGACGATCGAGCCGATCCGGCGGCTGAAGGCGATCGCGTCCGCCCGTGGCCTGCGTCTGCTCCCCGGCCACGATCCGGTCGCGTGGCCGGCGCTCACCGCCGAGCTGGCGGATCCGACCGCGGATCGGGGCCCGGGCCCCGATCCGCGGTCGGGTCAGCGGTCGGATCCGCGACTGCCGCAAGCAGGGCCTCCCGGTTCGCCAGGATGAAGTCCTTGAGCGCGCCCGGCTGCAGTGCGAAACGGGTCAGGGCCTCGCCGTGCAGGTCGATCCGTTCGACGTCGTAGCGTCCCTTCGTCGGGTTGGTGAACTCGTCGCCCGTCCTGGCGGCAAGATCGATCGAAGTGAGCCGGCAGACGAAGAAGTGCTGGACGGTGATGCCCGGCCCACCGCCACCGCCACCTTCACCTCCGCTGCCTCCGCTGCCTCCGCCGTATTTTGTCGTGCTCGTTTTTGTCGTGCTCGTGAGGAACACCTGCTGGACCCGGTCGACGGCGGCGCCCAGCTCCTCGGCGAGCTCCCGGTGCAGGGCTGCCTCCACCGAGGCGTCCTGCTGATCGACCCCGCCGCCCACAGTGGCCCAGTAGGGCTGCTGGCCCGGCAGGGTCCGGCGGAAAACGACCAGCCGTCCGCGGGAATCGATCAGAATCGCTCTGGCTGCCCGTCGCACCACTCGCACCGGTCCATCATGGTCCGGCGCCGGGTTCGGCGTCTGGTGAGAGTCCACCTGCGCCGTCGACGTCGACATTCCTATGGTCCCTGGTTGATCCGGGCCGCGCCCACCGCGAGGAGATACCTGCCGCCGAGGTTCGTCCAGCCCCCGTCCAGCGGGGCGGATGCGCCCATGTGTCGGTTGTAGAGGGCGTGGTCGGTGCCGGCGACGAACACGTCCACGGTCCCGTCCCCGGCCGCAGCGAAGGCGGGCAGTCCGACGATCATCCCACCGGCGTCGACGAACCGGATGAACGGCGCGGCGGCGTAGGCGAGCGCTCCCGACGCCAGCCGGCAGCCGACGAACGCCGGCCCGTATGCGGTTCCGGTTCCGGTTCCGGTTCCGTTCGGGCCAGGCCGGGCATCCTGGCCACCGGAGGGACCGTAGCCACCGGAGGGACCGTCGGCGTAGGGACTGTTACCGCCGGCACCCGGCCCCCCGTCGCAGCGGACGCCGAGCACCGTCCAGGCCGAGGCGGCCGTCCGCCGGTAGAGGTTGGCGGCGGGTGCGACGTTGCTGGTGGTGCGGGTGACGTTGCTGGTGGCGCGGGTTGTGAACCAGGTGACGACGCCGTCCACGACGGCCACCGCTGGAGCGGCGTCGGTCTGCCCGCCGTAGTTCGCCCACCAGGTGACCCGGGCCGGCCGGCCGGAGGCGTCGACGGGCACGGCGCTGACGTACAGCGCGCGGTCGCTGCCGCGGCAGCCGACGTGCAGGGTTGATCCGACGACGATCGCGGCCTGCCCGTAACACTGTGTTCCGGGAGGGCCGAACGGCGACCACGCGCGGTCGGTCTCGTCCCGCATCCAGAGGTTCCCGTCGGTGCCACCCACGATGTAGGTGACCCTGCCGGCAGTCTGGATCACCGTCGGGACGGATGTGGCCCGACCGCCCAGCGACGCGGGGGCGACCTGGCCGGATCGCTTCGCCCACACGGCGTGGTCCGTGCCGATGCCGACGGCGATCGTGTACTCGTCCTGGCCCGGGGGTCGGCCGGCGGGC
>NZ_CAUVXO010000024.1:14740-16275 GCF_963555865.1 Protofrankia sp. Cr1 | reverse complement strand
TCGTCGCTGGGGTCGTGGTGAGCGCGGTGGAGGCGAGCCTGTTCCACCGGGGCGCGCCGCGCCCGGTCACAAGGTCGTAGCCGACCGTGGCTCGGTGGGCGCCGTTGTTACCAACTGTGATGTCCCGGAAGGCTGAAACAGGTGCCTTGTACAGCCGGTCATGGATGTCGCCGTACCCGCCTGATTGCTGGCCGGTCGATGCCCATTCGGCCGCGAGCATCCCGGCGGCGGCGGGTGATGCGAGGCTGGTGCCACCGAAACGCATCCAGCCGGGCACGGTCGTGCCGCCGTGGCTTTCCCAGTAACGGCGGTTGTAGATGGCGAAGCCGGTCGTCGGGTCGGCGTTCATGGCGAGGTCGGGCAGCGCGCGCGACGTACAGGCCGTGACCGGTTGCCAGTCCGGCTGGGCGAACAGCGCTGAGCAGCCGCCACCGGAGCCGGCCCAGGCGGTCTCCGACACGGTCGCGCCGGTCGGGTTGAGCATCGTCGTGCCACCTACCGCGATCACTGATGGTGACGACGCCGGGTAGCTCGCGGTGGCGGTACCGTTGCCGCAGTCGTCGGATCCGCTGTCCCCGGAAGCGGTGAAGGTGGTGACGCCCGCCGCGGCGATCGCCGCCAGCAACGTTTCGGCGGTGCGGACGAACGCTGCGCTGTTGTACGGCTCACACAGACCCCAGGACGCGTTGAACGCAACGAGGTTCGCGCTCGGGTCGGCGGCGTCGAGGCGGACCCGGTCGAGGATGTCGAGAAAGCCCTGGTCGGTGTTGGGCGCGAAATAGACACGTTGGCGCGCGCTGGGCGCGACTGCCAGTTGTACCTCCTGGTCGAGGGCGACCTCGCTGTCCCCGTCGCCGTCCAGGGCGGCGTTGTAGGCGGGTGCGCGACCGACGCTCACGGCCGTGTAACGCCCACCCGCGACCGGGTCCGGTATGCCTGCTGCCGCCGCGTAGGCGCGCAGGTCGGCCGGGTCCCAGCCGGACAGCTGGAGGCTGGCGACGGTCGGGTCTGGCCCGCCGTCGCCGCGGTGGCCGTCCGGCGCACCATAGGCGGCACGCAGGTCGGCGCCGCTGTAGCCGGCGTCGGGCGGCACCGCGGCCGCGCTGCGCGCAGTCGCCGGCCCTGTCCGCGCGGCACGTGTACCGAGGTGGCGGAATGCCGGTCGGGTCTCGTCACCACCGACGGCGACCGAGACCAGACCGTGCAGGGATGCGGGGAGGGCGGGCAGGCTCTGTGCGTAACGCAGGGCAGGACGGGAGTCGCGGGCGCTGCCGAACAGCGTCCGGAGGCGGTCCGCCTCGCCGGTGGCGGTGACGCTCCATGCGGTGGTCCGGGTGACGGTCAGGCCGAGCGTGTCGAGCTCGTTCGCGACCGTGTCGTGGGTCGCGTCTGAGGGCAGAAACGCCCTCAGACGGGTCGCCCGGTCCTGCGCAGATGCGCTCACCGCGCCGGCGACCGACCGCGCGAGGTGATCCAGACCGCCACGGTCGGGTGCGGCGAGGTAGACGGTGACGGTCTGGGTGGCCGCGGTCTGG
>NZ_CAUVXO010000024.1:5640-14276 GCF_963555865.1 Protofrankia sp. Cr1 | reverse complement strand
AGCCCGGCGCCAGCCCGCCGCCAGCCCGCCGGCCCGGCGGACAGCTCGGACCGGTCCGCCGGCAGCGGCATGTCACAATGGGTCCGGGGCGACCGTGTCCTGACCACTTACCGGGATGCGTGCAACCATGGGTGGGTGCCGGTCTACCGCGATGAAGGTGTCGTCCTGCGAACGACGCCGCTCGCCGAGGCCGACCGCATCGTCACCGTGTTGACCCGGCGGACGGGACGGGTGCGCGCGGTGGCCAAAGGGGTGCGCCGCACGTCGTCCCGGTTCGGCGCCCGGCTGGAGCCGGGTACCCACGTCGACCTCCAGCTACATGAGGGGCGCTCGCTCGACACGGTCACGCAGGCCGACATCCTGCGCCCCTATGGCGCGGTGATCGCTGCCGACTATGCGCGGCACACCGCCTCGGCCGTCATGCTGGAAACCGCCGAACGGCTGACCAGCGAGGAACGCCAGCCGGCTATCCGCCTGTTCCTGCTTCTGATCGGCGGTCTGCGTACCCTCGCCCAGGGCGAACGTGCGCCGGGCCTCGTCCTGGACGCCTTCCTGTTGCGTGCGTTGGCGGTCTCGGGCTACGGGATGGCGGTGCGCGAGTGCGCCCGCTGCGGCCAGCAAGGGCCCCACCAGGCGTTTTCCATCGCGGCGGGCGGCGTAGTGTGCCCGCAGTGCCGACCGCACGGTGCAGCTTCGATGTCGCCGGCCGCCGTGACGCTGCTGTCCGACCTGCTTACCGGCGACTGGGCCGCCGCCGATGTGAGCGAGGTCCGCACCCGGCGCGAGGCTGGCGGATGTGTCGCCGCTTACCTGCAGTGGCATCTCGAGTACGGCTTACGTGCACTGCCTCATCTGGAGCGGGCGTGAACCGGGCCGGACGCGTCGGGGGTGGCGCGTTCGACGATGATGCGTCGATGATGTTTGTGGGCGCGGGAGGAACGATGATCGCGCTACCCTTGACTGGCGGTAGAAGGGAGGTGTCCGGTGAGTCGACGTAACGGGAGAGCCGGACGGTTCCGTGAACCGCATCCGCATCCTTCCGGCGCATGTCCGCCGGAGCTTCCTTCCGAGTTGATCCCGCGGCATGTTGCCATCGTCATGGACGGCAACGGCCGCTGGGCGAAAATGCGTGGCCTGCCGCGCACGAAGGGCCACGAGGCCGGTGAGGAGGCCCTCTTCGACTGTGTGGAGGGCGCGATCGAGCTGGGCGTCCGGTGGCTGTCGGTGTATGCCTTCTCAACGGAGAACTGGAAGCGCTCGCCGGACGAGGTCGCGTTCCTGATGCGTTTCACCGACGGGGTGTTCGGCAGGCGCATCGACGACATGGACTCCCTGGGGGTCCGGGTCCGGTGGGCCGGCCGGCGTCCGCGCCTGTGGGGCAACGTCATCCGACGGCTGGAGGCGGCCGAGGAACGCACCTGTGGTAACGACCGCCTTACTCTGGCGATGTGCGTGAACTACGGGGGGCGCGCCGAACTCGCCGATGCGGCCGCCGCCATTGCCCGGGACGTCCGTGACGGCCGCCTGCGGGCCGACCGCATCGACGAGAGCACCGTCGCCCGCTATCTCGATGAGCCGGAGATGCCCGACGTCGACCTGCTGATCCGTACGTCGGGGGAGCAACGGCTGAGCAACTTCCTGCTCTGGCAGGCCGCATACGCCGAGTTCCTGTTCGTCGAGCGGCTGTGGCCCGATTTCGACCGGCGCGATCTGTGGGCGGCCTGTGAGGATTTCGCCAAGCGGGACCGTCGATATGGCGGGGTCGTGGCCCGTCCGTCGGGGGCCCGATCGGCCACGCCGTGACGGGCCGACCGGGTGGCGGGCTGGGGAGGGCTGAGGAGCTGACGGACGCGACCTGATAGAACCGTGCTGTGCTTGTTGTCATGCGGCTGCGGGTTCCGGTCGGGGAGGCCGAAGCCTTCCGCGAGCGTGCGGACCGGGCCCTGGTCGCACTGGCTGGGCAGCGCGGCTACGGGTCGGCTCGACTGGGACGTGCCGTGGATGAACCTGAACTGTGGGTGATCACATCCGAGTGGGACGGGGTGGGTGCGTGGCGCCGGGCCCTGTCCGCGTTCGATGTCCGGGTGGAGCTGACGCCGTTGATGATCTACGCTGTCGATGAGCCGGGCGCGTTCGAGGTGTTGCTCGCCCACGACGGCGTCACGGGTGCCGTCCGCCACGGCTCAGACCGTGCCTGACGTTGCCCGACCTGTCTGCGCCGGCTGTGCCCGCAGCCCGTACGCTGGGCACTTGTCTGTCTGATCGGCACTTGCCCTTCTGATCATCAGGTGGAGCAGGTGTGCGTAGGACACGACCACCCGACGTCGCCGATGACGGCGGGTGAGTGGGAAGGGAGCGCCCGCGTGGCCAGTTCGTCCGACCGCATGGACACCATCGTCAGTCTGTGCAAGCGCCGGGGGTTGGTCTTCCCCTCAAGCGAGATCTACGGTGGCCTGCGGGCATCGTGGGACTACGGTCCGCTCGGGGTGGAGCTGAAGAACAACGTCAAGCGTGCCTGGTGGAAGGCCATGGTTCAGGGCCGCGACGACGTGGTCGGCCTCGACTCGTGTGTGATCCTCGCGCGTGAGGTCTGGGAGACCAGCGGGCACGTGCAGGTCTTCGTCGATCCGCTGACCGAGTGCCTCACCTGCCACAAGCGGTTTCGCGCCGATCATCTTGAGGAGGCCTTCGAGTCCAGGCACGGCCGGCCGCCGACCGCGCTCACCGAGGTCAACTGCCCCAGCTGCGGTGCGCGTGGCACGTTCACCGAGCCTCGGATGTTCAACGGTCTGCTCAAGACCTACCTGGGGCCGGTCGAGGACGAGTCGGGCCTGGCCTACCTTCGGCCGGAAACCGCCCAGGGCATTTTCATCAACTATGCGAACGTGCAGGCGACCGCCCGGCGCAAGCCGCCGTTCGGTATCGGTCAGATCGGCAAGTCGTTCCGCAACGAGATCACCCCGGGAAACTTCATCTTCCGGACCCGCGAGTTCGAACAGATGGAGATGGAGTTCTTCGTCCCGCCGGGCGAGGACGAGACCTGGCACGAGTACTGGCTCGGTGAGCGGACGAGGTGGTACCGCGACCTGGGTGTCCGCGACGAGAACCTGCGCCATTTCGAGCACCCGAAGGAGAAGCTCTCCCACTACTCGAAGCGGACCGTCGACATCGAGTACCGGTTCGACTTCGCCGGCCTGGAGTGGGGCGAGCTGGAGGGTATCGCGAACCGCACGGACTACGACCTGTCTGTACACGCGAAGGCGTCCGGCGCGGACCTGACCTACTTCGAGCAGGCCACCGGCACCCGGTACACGCCGTACGTGATCGAACCGGCCGCCGGGGTGGACCGCGCCACCCTGGTATTCCTGCTGGACGCCTACGCCGAGGACACCGCACCCAACACCAAGGGTGGGGTGGACCGCCGGGTCGTGCTCCGCCTCGACCGTCGGCTTGCTCCGGTCAAGGCCGCGGTGCTGCCGCTGTCGCGCAACGCCGACCTGTCACCGGTCGCCCGCGATCTGGCCGCGGAGCTGCGTAAGCACTGGAACGTCGACTTCGACGATGCCGGCGCGATCGGGCGTCGGTACCGCCGGCAGGACGAGATCGGCACGCCGTTCTGTCTCACGGTCGACTTCGACTCGCTGGCAGACCGCGCCGTCACGATCCGGGAGCGCGACACCATGGAGCAGGAGCGCGTGTCCATGGATCAGGCGGTGTCCTACCTCAACGCCCGACTCGGTCCCTGCTAGCTTCGGACCCTAGCTAGCTTCGGACCCTAGCTGGCTAGGGTGTGTGTGATGGATTGGGGGACGGGTTCGACAGGTCGAGCTCGCTCGACCCGAACCGGTCGGCCAGGAAACGTCCGTGGGACAGCAGCTTCGCGGTGTCCCCGGCCGCAGCCGCTTCGGTGACGTCGCGGATGCCCTTTTCCAACAGGCCGAGCTGGCCGATGACGACCTCGCGTGGCGTGCGCCCGTCGTCCAACCGGTGCGTCTGGGCGTACCGCGCCGGCAGGCCGAGGTAGACCTCCAGGGCGGTGGGCAGGTAGTCGGCGACGGTCCGCACGACCACGAACGTCTCGGGCGAGCCGGCGCGCAGTAGGTGCGGGCGGTCCAGCACCTCGCGCAGCGCGTCGACGACCTGGGCAGCGGCGGCGGTGATCTCGGTTGGCGCGAGTCCGGTCAGGACCCGCAGCTGGGCCTCGACGGTCGCGCGAAGTTCGGCGACGCTCGGCTGGCTACCGCCCGGTGTCGGGCGACGGGCTGGCGCGACCAGAGCACCGATCGCATACATGGCGGCTACGACCAGCGGCCACTGCGGTGATCCGACCACGCCGGCGGCGGTCAGCCCCAACCCGCCGAGCGCGCCGGTGCACCCGGCGATGTTCTTCAGCGATCCGATCCACGTCAGCGCCTTTTCCCGGGTTCCCCTGGCGGGAGGAGGCGGCGGTGGGTCAGGCCGCGGCAGCCGGATCGCCGTCATCCGAGCCGGCCCTGACAGCCCTGACAGCCCTGACAGGAGGCCCGGTTCTCACCGGTGCCGCCACCGGGTATGGCGGACCCGGGGTCACTGGTAGCCACGGATGTCCTTGAACGCATCGGTCAGCGGGGATGTCCGTGCGTCGAATGTCGCGCCACCGGTGTCGGTGGCGATCGAGCGCAGGTCGTCCGGACGTGCCTCGCCGAAGATGATGCAGAAGGTGCGGACGGCTCGCGCAGCCGGGGGAAGGGCCTGGTAACCGGCGCGGAACTGACCAGCTGACAGGCCCGCGTTGTTCTCACCGTCCGTCATCAGGACGATCGACGTCAGGTAGCCGGGCTCGGCGGCGACCGCATCGGACGCGCGGCGGTAGGCATTGGCGAGCGCGGAGTAGATGGCCGTTCCCCCGTTGGCCTGCAGGCTCGTGATGTAGGAGCGGATCGCGGCCAGATCGGGCGAGGATGCCCCGGTGTCGGTCACCGTGAAGTCGCGTGACCCGACGACCGAGCCGTTGAAAATCACAAGTGTGATCTTTTCACGGTCACGAAACCGGGTGAACCGGCCGGACAGGGAGGTGTCGGCACCGGCGAGCCCGGCCAGCGCGGATTGCAGATCGGCCAGGCGCCGGCCGGCCATGGAACCGGACACGTCCAGTACGAAGATCGCGTGCGACGGACGGCGGAAATGGTCGAGGTAGGAGGTGATCAGCTCATCGGCGACCGCCTGGGTGGCGGGGAAGGGCAGTTCGGCCAGAGTGGTCGCGCTGAACCGCGGGTCGAGCGCGACGCCGGGGACGGCCGGCCTGCGGTTGGTGGTGGTCTGCAGCCGTCGCTGGACATCCGGGCTGCGCAACCAGGTCACCACCCGGCTGTATTCGTCCCGCCGGGCGGGGTCGAGCAGGAGCATGGGGTAGTCGGCTGTGATGATGCCGTCTTTGGGGTAGATGATCGTGATTGGTTCCCGCAGTCGGCCGGAGCGTTGCAGCGACAGCAGCACCGACTCGTAATTGATCATACCGCCGGCGTCCTGGGGCCTGTCGACGAAGGCGTCCGCGAGCCAGCCGGAACTGCCCGAGGTGAGCGTCTGCCCCGAGAAGAACGACGTCAGCGCGTCGGGGCGGATGTCGGAGGCCTGTAGCGCGTCCGAGGTCCCGGCGAGCGCGGCCGCGACACCGACCAGCGCACTGAACCCCGAGTTGGACGCCGCCGGGTTCGTCATGGCGTACGTCAGCTCGCCGGCGGCAACCTTCGCGGCGACGTCCGCCCACGTGAGGCTGGTGGTACCCGTCCAGCCGAACCTCGTGGCGAGCGAGGTCCGGATACCGAGGACCACCGGCGATGTCATGGTCGGAGTGCGGACGCTGCCCGCCTGCGCGCCACCGGGCAGCAGGCGCAGGTAACGGTCGGAGGACAGCCAGGCGGCGTCCGTGCCCGCGGAATGTTTGATGATCTTATCGGTGGCATCGAGTGTCCCGGTGTAGGTCAGTTGCACCGTGACGCCGGTGGCCGCGCGTAGGTCGCCCAGCAGCGGCTCGACGTCGGCCAGTTCCGAGCCGGCGAGGATCCGCAGCACACCCGGCTTGCCGGGGCCGGGGGCCGACCCAGACGCCGACCCCGACCCCGACCCCGACCCGGAACCGCAGGCGGTCAGGGTGAACGCAGCCGCGCACACGGCGAGCAGGCCGATTGCGACCGGGTGGACACGGCGTCCGGTCACGGCCCGCCGCCGGAGATTTCCAGTTCGCCGGCTGCTGACGAGGCCGGCGCGATCTCGACGGGAGCGGTCGAGGCGGCCCGGTCCAGATATGCGGCTGCCTTTCCCACCTCCTGCGACAAGGCCGTCACCGTTGTCCGCATGGTCTCCAGGGCGGCGGTCTTGTACCCGTCGATCGTGTCGATCGTGGCATAGATGTTGGCGAACGCCTGCTGGAGGGCCTGCACCGACACGGTCGAGGACGCCGCCTGCCCGTGGATCTCGACGGTCTGGCGCCGCAGCAGCTCGGACGTGCCGACGATGAGGCGCTCGGTCGTCTCGTTCAACGCGGCGATCTGGTCGAGCACCAGTTTCTGGTTGGCCAGGGCCTGTGCGACGAGTACCGCGGTCCGCAGCGCCGCGACGGTCGTGGTGCTCGCCCGGTCCACACCTTTGATCAGTTCGAGGTTGTTGCGCCGGATCATATCCAGGGCCAGGTAACCCTGCGCGCTCACCGCGAGCTGGGTGAGCAGGTCCTGGTGCTTCTGCCGCACGTAGAACAGGACGTCCTCGCGAAGCGTTCGGGCCCGATCCGGGTCGGCGGCCTCGATCCGGTCGATCCGGGTGACGAGCTCGGCGTCGAGGTCCGAGGCCAGCTGGGCGTACTCGCGCAGCCTGCTCATGGTGGTCCACAGGTTGTGCTTTTCCTGCTCGATCGCGGCATTGTCCCGCCGCAGTTCCTCCTGGCCGTTCTGCATCGCGTGCAGAATGGCGTCCAGATGTGTCTGTGACGACTGATAGGACGCGAAGTAGTCCCGCAGGCGGTTCCCGAACGGGATCATCCCGAGCAGTTTTTTCGGGCCCAGCAGGTTCACCTTGGACGGATCAAGGTCGTCGATCACCCTGCGTAGTTCCACCAGTGAGGTCGACACCGACGACGTCGCGTCGAAGGGGCCCGAGTTCATCGCGCGCGTCGGTTTGTCCAGCAGCCGGTTGGATACCGCCGCCGAGGCGCGGATCTCCTTCTCGCCCATCCGGTGCACGGCGGCGACCTTGGAGGTGAAGCCAGGCGAGCTCGGGTCGATGCCGACCAGCGCGTCGGCAAAGGCCACCGCCTGGCTGCTCAGGCGCGACGCCACCTCGGCACTGATCGCAACGGCCGGTCCGGCCTGCTCGGGCGCGACCGGCGCGACGGGCTCGGGCGGCACCAGGACCAGTTGCGTGCCGGGGCCGCCCGCGGCCGGTGACGGGGTCGGCGGTGGCAGGTTCATCAACCCGGGCCCTTCTGGTACTTCATCTCGATCTCGGTGATCATTCGCTCGGATATCTCCGCGCTCGGTGGTTCGACGACGTTGACCAGCTGCGGTGGGGGATTGGTCCCCCGTTCGGCGGCATACTGCCGGCCGTAGCCGGCGTCCGCGGTCCGGAACCCGTGCCGCACGGCGAGGCGCTGGAGCTCCGGGTCAGTGCTCAGCAGGCGCCCGACCGCGTCGCCTGCAGGTGTGAGCGGGACGACGGTGTGCTTGGCATAGATGGTCGGATTCGGGTACATCAGCACCATCTGATCGTTCAAGGAACCGTCTTTGGCGAGTGCATGGGCTCTGAACTGGGCCTCATAAATCATGACCATCGGCGTTTTCCCCATGCCGATCGTCAGAAAGTCGTCGAACGGTTCCTGCGACGACGCCTGCAGGTAGCCCTGTTTGAAAAAAAGGGGTGCGAGTATGTTGGCCATCCGGTCGGCTGTCCCGGCGTCGGTGACGATGTTCCCGTTGTTGCTCACATAGGACGCGATCGCCAGGTAGAGGGCGGCCGAGTTCGACGTCCGCACATCCGTCGAGCTGATGAGGATGGACTTGTCGGTCGGATAAGCCTTGTTCCCCGGCAGTTGCGACCACCGGGTGTCCTTTGCCACCAGGTCGAGGTACTTGCGCATGTCGAACAGGTAATGGTCGCCATCGGTGACGCTGACACCTGCCGCGGTCAGCAGCGTCGCGATCGGGGCGAAGGCGGCTATCGCCATGGGCGTGAAGAAGGGTACGTAGGACGCGGTTATCTTCCGATCGCGTTTGATGCGGTCCGCCTGCGGCCCGTCGGCCGGGAAGGCCAGGTCGAACCCGGACAGGTCGCGGGTGGTGGCGATCTCGCGCGATCCGGCGGACGTGATCTCAATGCGGTAGCCGGCCCGGGCGAGGGCGGCAATCACGTCCGGGTCCGAGAAGAAGGCCTGCTTTTCCGATGAGATCAGCGCACGGACACTGACTTCGCCGCTGTTCGGCGTGGAGCGCATCCGCGGGACGACGACCACAGCGATGACACCGACCGTGAGCAGCCCGGCAAGCACGAGCCCGAGAACTCGGCGACCGTGCACGGCGCCTTCCTTTCGTTCGCTGGTGTCGGTCCGGGTATGTCAGTCTGCATCATGCTCCATCCGTGATGTCCGACCGGCTCCCGACCCGGCTCCC
>NZ_CAUVXO010000024.1:0-4928 GCF_963555865.1 Protofrankia sp. Cr1 | reverse complement strand
GACCGGCGTGCCACGGCCGGGGCGGCGGCAGTTCGTGACAGCGGTGCGTGACGGCGGTTCGTGACGGCGGTTCGCGGGGGATGTTCGCGGGGACGGGAGACGAGAGGGCGGCCATGAGCAGCTATGTGTACGACTTCCACCAGGGAAACAAGGACTTGAAAGATCTTCTCGGTGGCAAGGGTGCCAATCTCGCCGAGATGACGACGATGGGGCTTCCCGTCCCGCCCGGCTTTACGATCACGACCGAGGCCTGTCGCGAGTATCTTGCGCATGGCAGGGAGCCTGCGGCGCTGCGCGATGAGGTCAGCGCGCACCTGGGTGCCCTTGAGCAGGTGATGGGCAAGCGCCTGGGGCAGCCGGACGACCCGCTGCTGGTCTCGGTGCGGTCGGGCGCGAAGTTCTCGATGCCGGGGATGATGGACACCGTCCTCAACGTCGGTTTGTCCGACGCCTCGGTCTCCGGTCTGGCCAGGCAGTCCGGTTCGCAGCGCTTCGCCTGGGACTCCTACCGCCGCCTGCTGGCGATGTTCGCCACGACGGTCCTCGGCGTGGACGGCGAACTGTTCGACCAGGCTCTGGACGCGGCGAAGAAGGCACGGGCGACCACGAGCGACCTCGATCTCGACGACGCCGACCTGCGGATTCTGGCCGAGACCTTCAAGGCGATAATCCGGGACCGGACCGGGCGGGATTTCCCGCAGGACCCCCGGGAACAGCTGGATTCGGCCATCCGCGCGGTTTTCGACTCCTGGAACGGTGAGCGGGCCCGTCTCTACCGCCGCCAGGAGCGCATTCCGGCGGACCTCGGCACCGCGGTCAACATCGTGGCCATGGTGTTCGGCAACCTCGGCATGGACTCGGGCACCGGCGTGGCATTCACCCGGGATCCCGGCAGCGGTGCGCAGGGCGGCTACGGTGATTATCTGCAGAATGCGCAGGGCGAGGACGTCGTCGCGGGAATTCGTAACACCCTGCCCCTGACGGCGTTGGCGTCCATCGACCCACCCGCGTACGCCCGGTTGACCGAGATAATGACGATTCTGGAGCACCACTACCGGGACCTGTGCGACATCGAGTTCACCGTCGAACGCAACAAGTTGTGGATGTTGCAGACAAGAGTGGGCAAACGTACCGCGGGCGCTGCCTTCCGGATCGCGGTCCAGCTCGTGGATCAGGGTCTGATCAGTATGGATGAGGCGGTGACGCGGGTCACCGGCGCCCAGCTCGCCCAGCTGATGTTCCCCCGGTTCGGGCTGACGGGGCAGGCCGAGAAGATTGCCCAGGGTATGAACGCCTCACCCGGAGCGGCCGTCGGTCAGGTGGTCTTCGACTCGCACCGGGCCGTGGAGCTCGCCGCCGCCGGTACACCGGTGATCCTGGTGCGCCGGGAGACCACCCCCGACGACCTCGACGGCATGATCGCCGCGCGCGGCGTGCTGACATCGCGTGGCGGGAAGACCTCCCATGCCGCCGTGGTGGCCCGCGGCATGGGCAGGACCTGCGTGTGCGGGGCCGAGGAGATCGATGTCGACACCCGGGCCCGCCGCGCGGTCGCGCCGGGCGGCATCGTCATCGGCGAAGGGGACGTGATCTCGATTGACGGGTCGTCGGGCGCGGTCTACCTCGGCGAGGTGCCGGTGGTGCCGTCGCCGGTTGTCCAGTACTTCGAGGGGACGCTGGTCGCGGACGGGACCGACCCCCTGGTCGACGCGGTGCACCGGATCATCACCCACGCGGATCAGGCCCGCCGGCTCGGCGTGCGCGCCAATGCCGACACCGCCGACGACGCCGCCCGCGCCCGCCGGTTCGGCGCCGCGGGCATCGGACTGTGCCGTACCGAACACATGTTTCTGGGTGAACGCAGGCAGCTGGTCGAGCGGCTCATCCTCGCCGCTGACGCCGAGGCCCGCGCTGCCGCACTGGTTGAACTCCTACCGCTTCAGCGCGACGACTTTGTTGCGATCTTCACGGCGATGGACGGTCTGCCGGTGACGGTCCGCCTGATCGACCCGCCGCTGCACGAGTTCCTCCCGGATCTCACCGAACTCTCGGTGCGCCTGGGCATCGCCACCGCCACCGGCCAGCCGGTGTCGGACGGCGATGGCGCGCTGTTGGAGGCGGTCCGCCGGCTGCACGAGCAGAATCCGATGCTGGGGCTGCGCGGGGTACGGCTGGGGCTGCTCATCCCGGGTCTGTTCGCCCTGCAGGTGCGGGCGATCGCCGAGGCGGCCGTGCGGTGCCGCCGGGCCGGCGGAGATCCACATCCGGAGATCATGGTGCCGTTGGTGGCCGCGGTCCAGGAACTGGAGGTCGTCCGCGACCAGGCTGAACAGGTGCTGCGCGAGGTCGCGACCGAGACCGGGGTCGATGTTCCCGCGCTGATCGGGACGATGATCGAGGTACCGAGGGCCGCCCTGACCGCGGGCCAGATCGCCGAGGCCGCGCAGTTCTTCTCGTTCGGCACGAACGACCTCACCCAGATGGGCTGGGGTTTCTCCCGGGACGACGTGGAGTCCTCCTTCTTCTCCCGCTATCTCGAGCTGGGGATCTTCGGCGTCTCCCCGTTCGAGTCGCTTGACCGCGATGGAATCGGCCGACTCGTGCGTATCGCGGTCGAGGAGGGGCGTGCGATCCGGCCTGAGATCAAACTGGGTGTCTGCGGCGAGCACGGTGGCGACCCGGATTCGGTGCACTTCTTCCATCAGGTCGGACTCGACTACGTTTCGTGTTCCCCGTTCCGGGTGCCGATCGCCCGGCTGGAAGCCGGCCGGGCGGCCATCCTGGACCGTGCCGGCCAGGGCGGTTAGCGGGCACTCCGGCCGGGACGAAGGTGCTTGCGGTCCCGCGAACGGCCCCCCAATCATGGCCCGTTCGTCACCGTCGTGAACTTCTGCCGCTGGTACCGTTCGGGACTGTGGGACCCGGGGTATGGCCCCGACCGTCCAGGAACAGCGGACCGGTCGGGGCAGCGGGAGCGCACGTACGGCGGATATCCATGTACGGATACGCAGGCGTATTAGGAGGCTGGCGTGGTAACTCCCGAATCCGAGATCATGATTGATCCAACCGATCTTGATCAGATCCGGGAACTGGCTCAGCAACTGCGGGTCGATTCGGTCCGATCGTCGACGTCCGCGGGTTCGGGCCACCCGACGTCGTCGATGTCAGCCGCGGACGTGATGGCGGTTCTGCTCGGACGGCACCTGCGGTATGACTGGGACAAACCGGACGACCCGGCCAACGATCACCTGATCTTCTCCAAGGGGCATGCGTCCCCGTTGCTGTATGCGATGTTCAAGGCTGTCGGCGTGGTTTCCGATCATGAACTGATGACCGGATACCGCCGTTTCGGCCAACGCCTGCAGGGTCATCCGACGCCGATTCTGCCCTGGGTCGACGTGGCGACCGGATCGCTCGGGCAGGGGCTGCCGGACGCGGTCGGCGTGGCACTCGCCGGGCGACTCCTTGACCGACTTCCCTACCGGGTGTGGGTGCTGTGCGGCGACAGTGAGATGGCCGAGGGTTCGATCTGGGAGGCGCTGGACAAGGCGGCTCACTACCAGCTGTCGAATCTGACGGCGGTCGTGGATGTCAACCGCCTCGGTCAGCGTGGCGCAACCGAGCTCGGCTGGGACCTCGACGCCTACGCCCGCCGGGTCGAGGCGTTCGGCTGCCGAGCACTCATGGTCGACGGGCATGACATCGCCGCGATTGACAAGGTCCTGACCGAGGCTGCCGAAGCTGACCGCCCGGTGGTCGTCCTCGCCCGCACCCGTAAGGGGGAGGGCTTCTCCGAGATCGTCGACGCCGACGGATGGCACGGCAAGGCGCTGCCGCCCGACATGGCCGAGCGCGCGATCGCCGAACTCGGTGGCGAACGCAACCTGCGCGTCCGGGGAGCGGCGCCACCGGCGTCCATCGAGCGGCCGCCGGCGCCCGCCCCGGTTACGGTCGAACTGCCGACCTACCCCCTCGGTGCGAAGGTCGCACCTCGAAAGGCATACGGCGAAGCGCTCGTCGCCGTCGGAGCGCGGGCAGCTGTGGTTGCCCTGGACGCCGAGGTCAGCAACTCCACCCACTCCGAGGACTTCGCCAAGGTCCACCCGGAGCGATTCTTCGAGATGTTCATCGCCGAGCAGCAGCTCGTCGCGACAGCGGTGGGACTGTCGGTACGCGGTTACATTCCGTTCGCTTCCACGTTCGCAGCCTTCTTCTCGCGCGCCTACGACTTCATCCGGATGGCCGCGATCTCACAGGCGAACATCCGGCTGGCGGGTTCGCATGCGGGTGTCGAGATCGGCGCGGACGGTCCGTCCCAGATGGCACTGGAAGATCTTGCGATGATGCGGGCGGTGCACGGTTCGACCGTCCTGTATCCCAGTGACGCGACCAGCACGGCCAAGCTTGTTGAGATCATGGCCGATCTCGACGGGGTCAGCTACCTGCGTACGACTCGTGGTGCCTACCCGGTGATCTACGGTCCGGACGAGTCCTTCACCGTCGGGGGCTCGAAGGTGCCGCGCCGGTCGGACGCCGATGTGGTCACCCTCATCGGTGCCGGCGTCACCCTGCACCAGTGCCTGGCGGCTGCGCAGACACTTGCGGCCGAAGGCATTGCAGCACGGGTGATCGACCTCTACTCGGTCAAGCCGGTGGATGAGGCGACGGTGGTGGCCGCCGCGCGGGCGACCGACGGCCGGCTGGTAGTGGTCGAGGACCACTACCCCGAGGGCGGCATCGCTAGCGCGGTGGTGGGGACACTCGCCGCTGCCGATGTGCCGGTGCGTCTGCGCCACCTGGCCGTCCGCGACCTACCGGGGTCGGGTACGCCGACCGAGCTGCTGGACGCGGCGGGAATCTCGGCGAGCCACATCGTGGCGGCGGCCCGCGCCCTGCTGCGCTGATCTTCACAGGTCTGATCGTCACAA
>NZ_CAUVXO010000023.1:18810-30048 GCF_963555865.1 Protofrankia sp. Cr1 | reverse complement strand
AAGAGACAGGTACAGATGTCGCCGGCCCGGCACATCTCGACGGTCTGCTGCGTCGCCCGGCCCAGCGGCCGGGAGATCGTGCCGATCTTCGCGTCCTCGTCGTGGTCGGGGTGGCCCCGGTCGGCCCGGCCGTGTCCGGCGACATGAACCGGCGTGTCCGGGCGCAGCGTTCCGGAGAACACCCGGATGAGGCAGATGCGTCCGACATAGGGATCGGTCGTGGTCTTGATGACCTCGGCGGCCAGCGGACCGTCGGGGTCGCCTGACGGCAGCGGACACGGCGATCCGTCCGGTCGGCTGGTGGCTGGTAGCGGATGTTCGAACGGGGACGGGAACGCTCGCGCGAAGAGGTCCAACAGCTCTGTCACGCCCAGTGTGTCGGTTCCGTTCCCGACGGTTGCCACGACCGGATGGAAACGGCCGCGGGCGACCGCGGTCTCCAGATCGTCGAGCAGCAGTTTCGTCGACAGTGTCTCACCGGCGAGGTAACGGTCCAGCAGGGACTCGTCCTCGCTCTCGGCGATGATCCCTTCGATCAGGGCGTCGCGGGCCGCGGCAACCGCCCCCGGCCCGCCGTGCTGGCTCGTACCGCCGTGCTGGCTCGTACCGCCGTGCTGGCTCGCCGGACCACCCTCGGCCGGTGCCAACAGGTCGACCAGCCGGTATCGCTGCTCACCGGGCCCGGGTTCGTCAGGCCGCGGGCGGCCGACTGGCAGGTACAGCGGGAGCACGCCCGCCCCGAACACCTCCTGGCAGACGGTGAGGGTCGAGGCGAAGTCGGCCTGAGGGCGATCGAGCTTGGTGATCGCGATTGCGCGGGGCGTTGCGGCGGCGGCGCATTCGTCCCAGAGCAGCCGGGTGAAGCCGTCGACTCCGTCGAGGGCGCTGACCACGAACAGGGCCGCGTCGGCACCGCGCAGGCCGGCGCGCAGGTCCCCGATGAAATCAGCGAGCCCCGGTGTATCGAGAAGGTTGATCCGCAATCCCCGGTGCATCGTGGACAGCGCAGTGAGGTTGAGCGTGCGCTGCCGGCTCTCGGTGTCGTCATGTTCGGCATGTCGGGCATTGGCGGCACGGCCGTGCGCAGCCTCACCGCCGTCCGCTGTGGCCAGCAGGCACTCGGCCAGGGTGGTCTTACCCGCTCCGGTGTGGCCGACCAGGACGATGTTGCGCACGTCGGCGCCGCGTTGGTGATCGGGACGGACCTCGCATGGTGCTGACTTCACCCGCGCCTCCCCGCAGTGACATGGCCACTGGGTGAATGGGTACGGTGAGAAACCAGTGGACGGCTGCCGGACGGATTACTGAGCCCTCAGGGAAGGTGAGCCCTGCAGGGAAGGTGAGCCCTGCAGGGAACGCGAGCCCCTTGGGAACAGATTCCTCCTTGACGGGCGTGTGAACAACCCGTGTCGGTCGAATGATGTGGCGGTTGCCGATCGTGCCGGCAGTACTGTGAACGAGCAGTGCGGGACGTACGGGACGGGACGGGACATGCTCGCTAGCAAGGCGCGACCGCAGATCCAGCACGTGCTCGATCCTCTGGGTGAGCGGTTGGCCCGGTCGCGGGTGTCACCGGATGCCGTGACCATCGTGGGCACCATCGGCGTGGTCGGTGGGGCGCTGGGCTTCTTCACCCGCGGGGTCTTCTTCGTCGGCGCTGTCGTCATCACACTGTTCGCCGTCTCCGACCTCATCGACGGACTCATCGCCCGCGCTCGCGGGATCTCCTCGCCGTGGGGTGCGTTTCTGGACTCCACCTCCGACCGGGTCGGTGACGGCGCCATCTTCGGCTCGTTGATCATTTGGTACGCCGGTGACGGTGATTCGTTGCCGCTGTGTGTGGCCGCCCTGATCTGCCTGACGGCTGGTTCGATCATCTCGTATGTCAAGGCCCGGGCGGAAGGGCTGGGATTTCACTGTGACGTCGGCTTCGCCGAACGCGGTGAGCGGCTTCTGGTCGTTCTGGTCGCCGCTGGTCTCTACGGACTGGGCGTGCCGTATCTGCTACCGGCCGCGCTGTGGTTCCTCGCCGCGGCCACGGTGTTGACGGTGGCGCAGCGGATCGTCCATGTCCATCGGCAGTACCTGGGGCGAGGCCAGGGCGCTGCCGGGCGGGCGGCCCGGCTGCCGGTCGAACCGCCCGCGGCAACGCGGGTCCACTGACGGGGCCGGCCGGCGTTGACGACTGCGCGTGCTCGGATGACGGACCTGGCCTACGCGACGGGCTGGCGGGTCGTGCGTGTCCTGCCCGAGCGTGTCGCCGCGCGGGTGTTCACCGCGGCGGCCGATGCGGCCGTGCGCCGGGACGGCCGCGGAGTCCGTCGGTTGCGCGCAAACCTGGCGCGAACAGTCCCACCCGACGCCGACCTCGACGATCTCACGCGAGCTGCCATGCGGTCCTACGCCCGCTACTGGCTGGAGGTCTTCCGGCTGCAGGACATGCCGCGCGAACGGATCATCAAGGGCATGCGGATGGTGGCGGAACCGCGGCTACGGGCGGCACTGGCGTCCGGCCGCGGCACCATCGCGGCGCTGCCGCACATGGGAAACTGGGAGCATGCCGGCGCGTGGCTCGCCGCGAACGGGGAACCGTTCACGACAGTTGCCGAGCGGGTGGAACCGGCATCCCTGTTCGACCGGTTCATACGATTCCGCTCCGCGCTCGGCATGGAGGTCATCGCGCTCACCGGTGGTGAGCGGCCACCCTTTGACCTGTTGGCGGATCGCCTGCTCGCCGGCGGCACGGTGTGCCTGCTGGCCGACCGTGACCTGTCCGCGGACGGGGTGCCGGTCACCTTCTTCGGAGCGACGGCCACGATGCCGCCGGGGCCGGCCGCGCTCGCGCTGCGGACCGGGGCGACGTTGCTGCCTGCCACGCTGTGGTTCGATCCGGACGGCTGGGGTGTGCGCATTCACCCGGCTGTGCCGCATACCGACGTAGCGCAGATGACCCAGGCGCTGGCAGACGCCTTCGCCGAGGGAATCGCGGCCTACCCCGCGGACTGGCACATGCTCCAACGCATCTGGCGGGACGAGCCGGCGACCGCCGCTGCGGCTGAGCCCGTTGAGCCCGTTGAGCCCGCATCCTGCCCGCCGCCGGCCGGAGTGGAAACATGAAGATCGGGCTGGCCTGCCCTTACACCTGGGACGTACCCGGAGGGGTTCAGGTCCATGTGCGCGACCTCGCCGAGACTCTCATCGGGCTGGGTCACGACGTTTCGGTGATCACTCCGGTCAACGATGAGACAACCCTCCCGCCATATGCCGTGGACGCGGGCCACGCGGTGCCGGTGCCCTACAACGGCTCGGTCGCCAGGCTGCTGATGGGGCCGGTGTCAGCCGCCCGTGTGCGCAGGTGGTTGCGGGAGAACGACTTCGACGTGTTGCACGTGCACGAGCCCACAGCGCCCAGCGTCAGCCTGCTCACCTGCATGCTTGCCGACGGTCCCATCGTCGCCACCTTCCACACGTCCAACCCGCGTTCGAAGATCCTGACGGCTGCGCACGGCGCATTGCAGCCGTCGATGGAGAAGGTCCGGGCCCGGATCGCGGTGTCCGAGGCGGCGAGGCGAACGATCGTCGAACATCTCGGCGTGGACGCGATTCTTATTCCCAACGGCGTGGCGGTGGGCACCTTCCGGGACGCCACACCGCTGCCCACGCGCCCACCGGGCGGTGCGACCGTGGTCTTCCTGGGGCGTATCGACGAGCCCCGCAAAGGTCTGGACGTGCTGCTGGCGGCCTTGCCGACGCTGGTGGCGCGGTGCGAGCGGGCGCGACTGCTGGTCGCCGGCCCGGGCGACGGCGAGGCGGTGCTCGACCGGGTGGAGCCGGGTCTGCGGGACCGGGTGCACCTGCTCGGTCTGGTCTCCGACGCGGACAAACCGCGGGTGTTCCATTCGGGGGAGATCTATTGCGCGCCGAACACGGGGCAGGAGAGCTTCGGCATCGTCCTGCTGGAGGCGATGGCCGCCGGCGCGCCGGTTGTGGCCAGCGATATCGACGCCTTCCGTCGCGTCCTCGACGACGGCCACGCCGGCCGACTGTTCCCGGTCGGGGATGCGGCGGGGCTTGCCCATGCGCTTGCCGGGCTGCTGGCCGATCCGGGCGAGCGTGGCCGCCTCAGCGATCGGGGCCGGGCGGTGGTAACCGCCTATGACTGGCCGATGATCGCGAAAAGTATCGTCGGAGTGTACGAGATGGTCGCCGGCGACGCGCCGGTATCGGTAGCAGTGGGTTCCCAGCAGAAGGCGATCCGTCATTCTGCTTGATCGGAGTCAATCCCCTGGCGCGGCGTCACCCGGTGTTGACTACGCTGCGCGAGGTGCCCCTAGTTGTCCTCACGGTCGCGGTCATCGTTCTGATCGCCACGTACCTCACCTGGCTCGCGAGCCGTCTCGACCGCCTCGCGGTGCGGGTCACCGACGCCCGCACGGGACTGACCGCCCAGCTGGCGCTGCGCGTGGCCGCGGCCGGGGAACTCGTCCGACAGTGCGAACTGGCGGAGCTGGGCGAGGCGGTGGCGCGGGCGCGGGCGGCGCATGCGGCTCTCGCTGCTGACGGTCCGCTGGACAACGACGCCGAAGCGGTGGAGAACAACCTCAGCCGGGCGTTGCGGTCAGCGCAGGTCGCGGCGACAGCCGATCGCGCGCCTGACGCCCTGCACGCGGTGGACGTCGCCGCGGCGAGGGTGGCCCTTGCCCGCCAGCTGCACAATGACGCGGTTCGTGATGTCCGGGCGTTGCGAAGCAGGCGGATCGTCCGGATACTGCGCTTGTCCGGGCGCAGACCGTTGCCCGCCTACTTCGAGATCGACGACGCCCTCCCGGTGCGCAGTGGCGGAGACGGGAAGATCGACGGCGATGTTGACGAGCACAAGCCCGACGCTGGTACCTTGAATGGTGATATGACCGGATTCGCCCCATAATGCCCTTTCTGTAATGCGGCGTGCGGCATGCGGCATGCCGTCGCGACCACTCGTCTCCGACCGCCCGTGTGCCTACCCGGGTGCCCGGGTGGGATTGCGGTGGTGCTTCGGCCGTACGATGAGGCGTCCCCCGTCCGGTGCGAATGCGCGCATCCGCCGGTGGCCCGGGAGGCCGAAGTCCGGTTTGTCGACGTTCGCGTGGGCAGGGACACCTGCTCCCGACGGATCCGTGTAAAGAGAGGCGAGTCATGTCCGATGGCCTGACCGCACCCGAGCCTGCGCAGCCCGACGACGGGCCCGTACGGGTGGCCGAGCCTCCCCGCTCCGCCGGTACCCAGGTGGGGACGGCCCGGGTCAAGCGGGGCATGGCGGAGATGCTCAAAGGCGGAGTGATCATGGATGTGGTCACCGCCGACCAGGCGAGGATCGCCGAGGATGCCGGGGCGGTCGCGGTGATGGCCCTGGAGCGGGTGCCGGCCGACATTCGTGCCCAGGGCGGGGTGGCTCGCATGAGCGCCCCGGAGATGATCGAGGAGATCATCGAGGCGGTGTCGATCCCGGTCATGGCCAAGGCGCGTATCGGCCACTTCGTCGAGGCCCAGGTGCTCCAGCAGCTGGGGGTCGACTACGTCGACGAGTCCGAGGTCCTCACCCCCGCCGACCCGCACCACCACATCGACAAGTGGCGGTTCACCGTCCCGTTCGTCTGCGGCGCGACCAACCTGGGTGAGGCGCTGCGTCGCATCGGCGAGGGTGCGGCGATGATCCGGTCGAAGGGTGAGGCGGGTACCGGCGAGGTGTCCAACGCCGTCGTGCACATGCGCACGATCAGAGCGGAGATCGCCCGCCTGTCGGTGCTGGACCCCAGCGAGCTGTTCGCCGCGGCCAAGGATCTGCGCGCCCCTTACGAGCTCGTGGCCGAGGTCGCGAGCCTGGGGCGCCTGCCGCTCGTCCTGTTCACCGCGGGTGGCATCGCCACGCCCGCGGACGCGGCACTGATGATGCAGCTGGGCGCCGACGGCGTGTTCGTCGGCTCGGGCATCTTCAAGTCCGGTGATCCGGCGCGGCGTGCGCGGGCGATCGTCGAAGCCACCACCATGTACAACCACGCCGACGTCCTGGTGAAGGTCTCGCGTGGTCTCGGGGAGGCGATGGTCGGCATCAGCACCGGCGAGCTGGAGCCCACGGCCAGGTTCGCCGATCGCGGCTGGTGAGCGACCTCGGCATGATCGCTCCGGCAGCGCGGCCGGCGCGGGTGGGCGTGCTGGCACTGCAGGGCGACGTCCGCGAGCATGTCCGGGCGCTGCGCGCGGTCGGCGCCGACCCGATGGAGCTCCGGCGCGTGTCCGATCTGGAAGCGGTGGACGGGCTGGTCCTGCCCGGTGGGGAGTCCACCACGATCGGGCGGCTGCTGCGCGTGTTCGATTGGCTGGAACCCCTGCGTGCGGCGATCGCGGACGGGCTGCCGGTGTTCGGATCCTGTGCGGGCATGATTCTGCTGGCCCGCGAGGTCCTGGACGCCGCACCCGGCCAACCGCTGCTTGCAGGCTTGGATGTCGTCGTGCGGCGCAACGCGTTCGGCCGTCAGGTGGACTCGTTCGAGGCGGATATCGATCTCGTCGGTGTCGCCGGCGGGCCGGTTCGAGCGGTCTTCATCCGGGCACCGTGGGTGGAGAAGGTCGGGGACGAGGTTGAGGTTCTGGGCCGGGTTGGTGACAGAATTGTCGCGGTCCGCCAGGACAATCTGCTGGCAACGGCATTCCACCCGGAGCTGACCGGTGACATCCGGATACACCGGATGTTCGTCGACGTTGTCACAGGCAATCGTGGAAGGCAGGGGTCGGTACAGGTGAGGGGCAGGGCATGAGCGGTCACTCCAAGTGGGCGACCACGAAGCACAAGAAGGCAGTCGTCGATGCGCGTCGTGGCAAGCTGTTCGCAAAACTGATCAAGTCGGTCGAGGTGGCGGCGAAGACCGGTGGTGGGGACCCGGCCGGAAACCCGACCTTGGCGGACGCCATTGCCAAGGCCAAGTCGCAGTCGGTGCCGAACGACAACATCGACCGGGCCGTCAAGCGGGGCTCGGGGGAGCTCGCCGGCGGCGTCAACTACGAGGAGATCACCTACGAAGCGTACGGGCCCAGCGGTGTGGCCGTCCTGGTCGAGTGCCTCACCGACAACCGCAACCGGGCCGCCTCCGACGTCCGGGTCGCGATCACCCGAAACGGTGGTACCGTCGCGGACCCCGGTTCGGTCTCGTACCTGTTCAACCGCAAGGGCGTCGTCCTGGTCCCCAAAACGCCCGGTCTGAGCGAGGATGACGTCCTGGCCGCCGTTCTCGACGCCGGCGCTGAGGAGGTCAACGACCTGGGTGACGCCTTCGAGGTCGTGTCCGAGGCGACGGACCTCAATGTGGTGCGGGTCGCCGCGCTGGGCGCCGCGCTCGCGGTTTCGGCCGCGGACCTGTCGTGGCTGCCGAGCGTCAGCGTGCCGTTGGACGAGGAATCCGCCCGCAAGGTCCTCAAACTCGTCGAGGCGGTGGAAGATCTCGACGATGTCCAAAATGTCTGGTTTAATGCTGACATCTCGGATGAGATCATGGAGTTGGTCTCGGCCTGACGGGTTTTTCTCGCCGGCTGCCAGTCACTCCTTGCGCCTCACTCCTCGCGCATCGCAACGCGCGGGTGTCAGGTGCGACCTGGCGTTTCGAGAGTCGAACGGACGTTCGCGCGTGTCGCGACCGTGGCGAACCGTCACGGGGCCACAATGGTCGACGGTAGCTGAAGTCAGGATTCAGAACGGCTGGTCCGCGGACCAGCCAGCGGGAGGGCGCTGGTGCTGGTGCTCGGTGTCGATCCGGGGCTCACGCGCTGCGGTCTCGGTGTGGTTGACGGCGGCCCCGGCCGGAACGCCTCGCTGGTTGCGGTCGGTGTGCTGCGCACGCCGGCCACCGACGACGTCGCAGCCCGGCTGTGGGCACTTGAGCAGGGCCTGGATGAATGGATCGGCCGGCACAACCCCGATGCGGTCGCGGTCGAGCGGGTGTTCAGCCAGGCCAACGTCCGGACGGTCATGGGTACCGCGCAGGCCGGGGCGGTGGCCATCGTCGCGGCGGCCCGGCGGGGCCTACCGGTGGCGCTGTACACGCCCAGCGAGGTGAAGGCCGCGGTCAGCGGTAGCGGCCGGGCGGACAAGGCCCAGGTGGCGTTCATGGTGAGCCGCCTGCTGAGGTTGCCCGATCCGCCGCGTCCGGCCGACGCGGCGGACGCCCTGGCCCTGGCCCTGTGCCACCTGTGGCGTGGCCCGGCGCTGGCCAGGATGGCGGCTGCGGTCCACGGTGGCCAGGCTGTCCGGAAGGAGACCGGTCGATGATCGCTTCTGTTTCGGGCACGGTCGCAGCCTTGTCACCCGAAGCAGCCGTCGTCGAGGTCGGTGGGGTCGGGCTGCTCGTGCAGTGCACCCCCGCGACGCTGTCACGGCTGCGGGTAGGCCAGGATGCGCGCCTGGCCACCACCCTGGTCGTCCGGGAGACCGAGCTCACTCTCTACGGGTTCGCCGATGCCGACGAACGTGACGTCTTCGAAACCCTGCAGAGCGCGTCCGGGGTCGGTCCCCGGCTCGCCCAGGCCGTCCTCGGCGTGCACAGCCCCGACGGGCGTGCGCCGCGCGGTCGCGGCTGAGGATCTGGCCGCTCTGACCAAGGTGCCCGGCATCGGCCGCAAGGGTGCGCAGCGCATCGTCCTCGATCTCAAGGACCGCCTCGCCGCGCCGATGTCGGTGCCCGTGGCCCAGGGTGGGAACGCCGGCGCGAACAACGGTGCCGACGCGGACAACGATGCCGACGCGAACAGCGATGCCGGCGTGGGCGGCGGTCCGTCGGCGGTGCCAGACAGACCCCGGGTCGCCGTTGCCGAACAGGTTCGTCTCGCGCTGCTCGGGCTTGGCTACACCGCGCGTGAGGCCGAGGACGCGCTGACCACAGTGCGCGCCAGTGACAACGGCCTGGGTGACGCTGCCGCTGTCGGTGACGATCAGGCGCCGGACACGGTAGCTCTGCTGCTGCGCCGGACGCTGGCCGCCCTGCGGCCCCGGTGATGCAGCCTGTGGATGCCGAGGGTCTGGTCTCGCCGGTGGCTGAGCCGGAGGAGCAGGCGTTCGAGGCCGGTCTGCGGCCGGGGAGCCTGGCGGAGTTCATCGGCCAGCAGAAGGTCCGCGAGCAACTTACGATCATGTTGGAAGGGGCGCGGGCCCGCGCCCGTCCGCCCGACCACGTCCTGTTGTCCGGGCCACCCGGGTTGGGCAAGACCAGCCTGGCGATGATCATCGCACGGGAGCTGTCGGTCCCGTTGCGGATGACCAGCGGTCCGGCGGTCGAACGCGCGGGAGATCTCGTCGCGATCCTCACCGCGCTCGCTCCGGGCGACGTGCTGTTCCTGGACGAGATCCACCGGATCGCCCGCCCCGCGGAGGAACTGCTCTACGCCGCGATGGAGGACTTCCGGGTCGACGTGGTGCTCGGCAAGGGCCCCGGCGCGACCGCGATCCCGCTGGACCTCGCTCCGTTCACCCTGGTTGGCGCGACCACCCGGTCAGGTCTTCTCACCGGCCCGCTGCGTGATCGGTTCGGGTTCACCGCACACATGGACTTCTACGATCCCGATGAGCTGACCAGTGTGCTGACCCGCTCGGCCGGGTTGCTGGGGGTACGTCTCACCGGCGACGGCGCCACCGAGGTTGCCGGGCGGTCGCGTGGGACGCCGCGGATCGCCAACCGGCTGCTGCGCCGGGTTCGTGACTACGCCGAGGTGCGGGCGGACGGAATCGTCACGCGCGAGGTCGCCCGGGCCGCCCTGCGCGTCTATGATGTAGACGCGCTCGGCTTGGACCGGCTCGACCGGGCCGTGTTGGAGGCGCTGGTGCGCCGTTTCGGCGGCGGTCCGGTGGGCCTGACGACTCTGGCGGTCGCTGTGGGGGAGGAACCCGACACGGTCGAGGAGGTCGCCGAGCCGTTCCTGGTCCGTGCGGGTCTGTTGGCCCGGACCCCCCGCGGGCGGATCGCCACCCCTGCCGCGTTCACCCATCTCGGTCTTGATCCCCTTGATGATGCCCTGGGACGTTCTCAGGTCCCGCGGTAAGAGTGCCCGGCAATAGGGGCGTGGATGAAGGAGCGGGGCTGGGGTACGTAGATCGAAAGACGGAGGAGGGAGGCACCGGAGGTTGTGGGTGTCGACCGACGGAGCCGGGGTACCCCGTGCATCGCGCAGCGATGGATGGGGAGCGATGCGGCGAGGTGCGTGCCCGAGCCCCGCGACGCCGCGTCCCCTGTTGCTGGGCGCTCCAAGAGCGCCCTGGCGGGCCGAAGGCGATGCGATCGTGGTTCTGTCGCAGCGCAGGCGGCTGAAGTCCCGGGTCGCTAGGGGGCCTGCGCGTCACGAGCCCGCGGTCGGTACGTAGCATCGGCCGCACTACATGGGAGGACGTGGACGTGCAGGCAATGGTGGTCGCCGAGACGGCGGCCCAGAATGGTGGCGGTAGCGGGATCGGCGGTTTTCTGCCGCTGATCCTGATTGTGGTGGTTGTCTTCTTCTTTATGTCGACCCAGCGGCGCCGCCAGCGGGCGCAGCAGCAGACGCTGGCCTCGCTTGTTCCGGGCACCCTGGTGGTGACCACGGCCGGGCTCTACGCGACGGTGGTCGAGGTCGACGAGGGTGACGTGCTACTGGAGGTCGCGCCGGACGTCGTGTGCCGGTTCGCTCGCGCGGCGATCGCCAGGGTTGTCTCCGCGTCGGACGACGAGGCGTCGGACGACGACGCGCCGGACGATGCCGAGGCGGTCGAGGGCTACTCGGATCACGACGTCGCGCCGGGTGATGCCGGGGTTGACGACCACGGTTCGGCCAACTCGCACATCGACATGACCAAGACGGACGTAACCAAGAGTGATGCGACCAAGACGGACGTGACCAAGAGCGACTCTCCCGGGAACGGGAAGACGTCGGGGAAGTCGGATGCGCCCGGTGGGTAGTGCGGTCCGCTGATGCGACATCATCCGAACGGGCCGGACAGACGGTCGGAAACGGGCTCTAGGACGGGCCTGCCTGAACGGGGTACAGGAACGCATCCGGCTTGACAGTCGTTCCGATACCTTGGGCGCCGGCTGACACTGTTGTCTCGGCCGGTGTTGTCCTGGCCGGCCGCAGGCGGAGCGAACATAGTCCGCTGTGCGTTTCCGGCGGTACTGCCGGATCTGAGGTCGCCTGCGGTGGGCCGGTTGCTCCACCAGACGGGCGACGTGAGCACTGACGAAGGCA
>NZ_CAUVXO010000023.1:14156-18159 GCF_963555865.1 Protofrankia sp. Cr1 | reverse complement strand
CAGCTAGGTAAGCACTGACGTAAGCACTGGAACAGACAGTGAAATGAGCGCACCGGCGCGTGACGAAGGGACATCCGTTGGCACAAGGGTCAGGGCCACGGCGTAAGGCCACGCGCCCCGCCTGGTCCCGGATCGGGGTCCTTTCCGGCCTTCTGGTGTTGCTCTACGGGGTCATGGCCCTGACGGGTACCTGGACGCCGAAGCTCGGGCTCGACCTGCAGGGCGGCACCAGCGTGATTCTCACGCCCAGGTCGACCGAAGCGGGCAGGGGTGTGGACAGCGGGGCGGTCGACAAGGCTGTCGACATCATCCGTGAGCGTGTCAACGGTCTTGGCGTCGCTGAGGCCGAGGTCAAGCGGAATAACACGCAGATCGAGATCGCGGTCCCCGGCCGCGGACGCAATGATGTTGTTGCGCTGGTGGGCCAGACGGCGGAACTGCGTTTCCGCCAGGTCGCCACGTCGGCGCCCGCGGCTGCGGCGCCTGCACCGGCGCCGACATCGGCCCCAGCTCCGGGTCAGACCCCAGCTGTGGGTCAGAATGGTTCGCCGACACCGGCTCCCGGCGCTACCTCATCCGGAGGTCCGGCCGCCACGTCGCCTTCCGGGACGTCGGGGGCCACTGCGAAGCCGTCTGCGTCCACAACCACTCGATCGGATGTCGTGAGCAGCGGCCTGCTCGCGCAGGCGGCTACCACGCAGGCGGGCACGACCCAGGCGCCTACCACGCAGGCTGCCACGACGGGCTCGCCGGCGCCCGCCGCGCCGTCCTCGCCGCCGGCGGCGACGGATCAGGCCGCTGCGGCCGCTGCCGGTGCCACGCCACCGGCGGAGGTCATCAGCGCGTTCGAGGCACTGACCTGCGCCCCGTCGGATGCACACCGCCGGACCGCGAGCACCGAGAAGCCGTCCGAGTGGGTCGCCGCCTGCGATCGCGCGGGCGCGACCAAATACCTGCTCATGCCCGCCGAGGTGGTGGGAACCGACGTGAAATCGGCTACGGCGGGACTGGCCAGTTCCGGCGGTAGCACGTCTGTGAGTACCGGCCAGTGGGTCGTCAACGTCAGCTTTACCGGCAGCGGGCAGGCGAAGTTCACCAAGTTGACCGAGGAGACGATCGGCAAGCAGGTGGCGATCGTTCTCGACGGCGTGGTTCAGTCCGCGCCGAGCACCAATGACCGCATCGCCGGGGACGCACAGATATCGGGGTCGTTCACCCAGTCCAGCGCTCAGGATCTTGCCAATGTGCTGCGCTATGGTGCGCTGCCGCTGGCATTCGAGCAGTCCAGCGCCGAGTCGGTATCCCCGACCTTGGGCAAGGATTCACTCAAGGCCGGCCTGTTGGCGGGTGCCATCGGTCTGCTGCTGGTCGTCCTGTACTCGTTCCTGTACTACCGGGCCCTCGGGATTGTGGTGATCAGCTCGCTGGCGGTGAGCGGCCTGCTTATCTACGCCGCTGTGGTGCTGCTCGGCCGGTGGATCGGATTCACCTTGACCCTGGCCGGTATCGCCGGTCTGATCGTCTCCATCGGCCTCACCGCGGACTCCTTCGTCGTCTATTTCGAGCGCATCAAGGACGAGGTCCGCGCCCACCGCAGCGTGCGCGCGGCGGTCGACCGGGCGTGGCCGTCAGCCCGGCGGACCATGTTGTCCGCGGACACGGTCTCCTTCCTCGCCGCCGCGGTGCTGTACGTTCTCTCGGTCGGGTCCGTCCGGGGATTCGCGTTCACGCTTGGGCTGTCAACGCTGATCGACATTCTGATCATGTTCATCTTCACCAAACCGGTTGTCTCCCTGCTCGTCCGCATGCCGTTGTTCGCGACCAGCCGATTCTCGGGCCTCACGGTCTCAGCGGTCGGCGCGAGGGAGACCCCCGGTACCGGCCGTGACAGGCCGCCAGCACCGGCACGCCTGACAAAGAGCGGGCGGTCCTCGGTCGCCCAGGGCAAGGCGGGTGCGCGTCCAGCCGATCCGCGATCGTCCGATTCACAGTCATCACG
The DNA here is from genome assembly GCF_963555865.1 of Protofrankia sp. Cr1. Classification (NCBI taxonomy): domain Bacteria; kingdom Bacillati; phylum Actinomycetota; class Actinomycetes; order Frankiales; family Frankiaceae; genus Protofrankia; species Protofrankia sp. Cr1. The sequence continues at coordinate 16,160 of NZ_CAUVXO010000023.1, read as the reverse complement.
GTCGCGTCCGGCCGGCGCGGGACAGGAGGAGTAGAGGTGTCCTGGGCCAGGAGGCTCTACCGCAGCGAGTTCGAGGTCGACTTCGTCGGCCGGCGTAAGGTCTGGTATCTCGTCTCCGCCGTGGTCCTGACGATCTGTATCGCCAGTATGGCGATCCGGGGTTTCTCGCTCGGGATCGACTTCAAGGGCGGTGCGCTGTTCCAGTTTCCCGCCGGCGGCCGGCCGGTCGCGGAGGCGCAGGCTGCACTGTCCGAGGCCGGTGTCAACCCCGCCGACGCCGTGGTTCAGGAGCTGGAGACCTCGCACCAGATACGGGTGCAGACCCCGTCGTTGACCGACGTGCAGACCGCGCAACTCCAGACCGCCATCGAGCAACGGTTCGCCGTCGCCGATACGGCCATCGACATCTCGACGGTCGGTGCGTCCTGGGGGTCGACCATCACCAACAAGGCGCTGCAGGGGCTCGCGGTGTTCCTGGTGTTGGTGATGATCTATCTATCCATCAGGTTCGAGTGGAAGATGGCGGTCGCCGCCATGGCGTCGCTCGTCCACGACCTGGTCGTCACCATGGGCATCTACTCGCTGGTGGGTTTCCAGGTCACTCCCGCCACGGTGATCGCTTTGCTGACCATCCTGGGCTTCTCCCTCTACGACACGGTCGTGGTCTTCGACCGGGTCCGGGAGAACACCGCCGGGATGGGCACGACCAGCCGGCGCACCTATGCCGAGGCCACCAATGACTCGTTGAACCAGACGTTGATGCGTTCGCTCAACACATCCTTCATCGCGCTGGTACCGGTCGGTTCGCTGCTCTTCGTCGGTGCCGGGCTGTTGGGTGCCGGTACGCTGGAAGATCTTGCTCTTGCCCAGTTCGTCGGCATCGCATCGGGTGCGTATTCGTCGCTGTTCGTCGCGACGCCGCTGTTGGTGGATCTGAAGAAGAACGAGCCGGCGGTCCGGGCACTGGATGCGCGGGTGGCCCGGTCCCGGGCGGCGGCCCTGCGCGAGTCGGCCAAAGGGCCCCGGGTTGCCACGGGGGTGGTGACCATGCCTGCGCCTGACCCCGATGCGCAGACAGGGGACAGCGGGGTGGACATCGGTGCGACGCGGGGTGCGACCGGTGCTGACGATTTCTCCGACGACGAACGTGAGAAACCTCTCGGCAACCGTGAACCTGCCGTGGCCGGGGTCCGATCCGGCCGGCCCGGGGCGGCGCGCCGGCCGACGCAGGCGCGGCGTTCTGGCCGCAAAGGCCGTCCAGGCGGTAAAAAGCGGCGGTGACGACCACCGAACCAACCCCGATGACCGCGGCGACCTCCACCTCCACCGGCGTCCCAGGCCGTGCCGCGGATGTGCTGCGTGCCCACGTTCGAGACGTTCCCGACTTTCCCAAGCCCGGAGTGATCTTCAAGGACATCACGCCTCTGCTGATGACACCGGCGGCCTTCGCGGTGGTCATCGACGCGCTTGCCGAGACTGCCGACGGCCACGGTGCCACCGTCGTGGCGGCCATCGAGGCGCGCGGTTTCCTGCTGGCGGCTCCGGTTGCCTACCGTCTCGGTGTCGGTGTTGTTCCCGTTCGCAAGCAGGGCAAGCTTCCCGGTGCGACGATCAGCAGGTCCTACGATCTGGAGTACGGCACCGCTACGCTGGAGGTCCAGACCGACGCCTTCAGGCCCGGTGACCGGGTGCTGCTCGTCGACGATGTCCTTGCCACCGGTGGCACCGCGCTCGCCACCGCCGAGCTGGTACGCCAGTCCGGCGCCGAGGTTGTCGGGCTCGCCGTGCTGATGGAGATCATGTTCCTGCTCGGACGCGATCGCCTGGTGCCCCTCGCGATCTCGTCGATCATGGAAGTGTGACGGATCGGGCGGCCTCGTGGCGATTCGATCACGTCAGCTCTGATCCGTAGGCCCAGTGACCTACATGTGATCCAGCTGTGTCTGTCTGGGGTTGCGGATGGAGAGCGACCGACGCAGCGTTAGCCTGCAAGGGTTGGCCGAA
>NZ_CAUVXO010000023.1:9336-13748 GCF_963555865.1 Protofrankia sp. Cr1 | reverse complement strand
TTGCTAGGTGAAGCAGGAGTGGCTTGTGCCCGAGGCAGCACCGGTGGTGACCGGAGTGTCCGAGCCTGGCGTGACGATCGTTGACGAATCGTCGTCGGCAGGCGAGTACGGCGCGCCTGGCGCCGGGGAGGTCGACCACGGGGAGCCCGACCCCGGCGAGGGTTCGCCGGTGGTGCCGCGCCTGGGGCACGAGTCGCCACCGCTGCCCCGTCGGGTCCGGGGCCGGTTCTCCAAACTGGCGTCGCATCGCGCACCCTCGCCGTCGCTGTTGGATCCGGTACTGCGGGGGCTGCTGGCCAACCATCCCCGCGCCGATGTCGGCCCCGTGTACCGGGCGTTCGAGACCGCGGCAGGGGTGCATACGGGCCAGGTGCGTCTGTCCGGGCATCCCTATGTGACCCATCCCGTAGCTGTCGCGAGCATCCTTGCCGATCTCGGCATGGACACCCCGACGCTGTGCGCCGCGCTCCTGCATGGCACCGTGGGCGACGCTCACATGACCCTCGAGGGCATCCGGGACGAGTTCGGCGACCACGTCGCGGATGTTCTCGACGCGGTGATGAGGCTCCACCGGGTGAAGGTCGGTGAGGGCGCCCAGGCCGAGACGATCCGTCGCATGGTGGTCGCGATGGCTCGTGACCCGCGGGCGCTGGTGATCAAGCTCGCCGCCCGTCTGCACAACATGCGGACCCTGCGGTTCCTGCCCGAGCACAAACAGGAACGTAAGGCCCGCGAGACTCTGGAGATCTACGCCCCCCTCGCTCACCGGTTGGGGATGAACTCGCTCAAGTGGGAGCTGGAGGATCTCGCTTTCGCGACCCTCTACCCGAAGCGTTACGACGAGATCGTCCGCCTGGTGGCCGAGCGCGCGCCGAGCCGGGACACCTACATCACCGGTGTGGTCTCCGCGGTGGTGGCCCATCTCGGTGAAGCTAAGATCAAGTCTGTCGTCACCGGTCGTCCCAAGCACTATTATTCGATCTACCAGAAGATGGTGGTGCGCGGCCGGTCGTTCGACGACATCTACGACCTGGTCGGAATCCGGGTGTTGGTTGACTCCGTCCGCGACTGTTACGCGTCCCTGGGTACGCTCCACGCGAACTGGAAGCCGATTCCGGGTCGGTTCAAGGATTACATCGCGATGCCCAAGTTCAACATGTACCAGTCGCTGCACACGACGGTGATCGGGCCCGACGGCAAGCCCGTGGAGCTGCAGATCCGCACCCACGCGATGCACAACCGGGCTGAGTACGGGATCGCGGCGCACTGGAAGTACAAGGAGGACGGGGTCGCGGCCCAGCCGTCAGGCACGGCGAAGGCGCGGGCGTTCGGGCTTGCCGACGGCGGGTCGAAGGCGGGCGGCCGGTCCCGTCGGGGTGGCTCCGGCCAGGATCAGACCGCCTGGCTGCGCCAGATCCTCGACTGGCAGCGGGAGACCGCGCAACCCGGCGAGTTTCTCGACAGCCTGCGGTTCGACCTGTTCACCGATGAGGTCTTCGTCTTCACCCCCAAGGGTGACGTGATCGCATTGCCGGAAGGGTCGACCCCGGTCGACTTCGCCTACGCCGTCCACACCGACGTCGGCAACCAGTGCGTGGGCGCAAGGGTCAACAGCAGGCTCGCCGCTCTTGACACTCCGCTCGACAACGGGGACAGCGTCGAGATTTTCACCTCACGCGCACATGCGGCCGGGCCGAGCGAGGACTGGCTGACCTTCGTCCGGTCGTCCCGGGCCCGCACGAAGATCCGCCAGTGGCACGCCCGGGAGCGACGCGAGGACGCCGTCGTCGCCGGCCGGGACGCCATCGCTCGGATGATGCGTCGCCACGGTCTCCCGCTCACCCGCTTGATGAACGGCGACGTGCTGCCCAGCCTGGCCAAGGACATGCGGTACCCCGACGTTTCCGCGCTGTATGCCGCGATCGGTGAGAATCATGTCAGCGCGCAGAACGTGGTCGCCCGGCTGGTGTCCGCGCTCGGTGGACCCGAGGGCGCGGCCGAGGACGTCGCCGAGACCGCCCTGCCGACCCGGGCGCTGCGGCGGTCGGTGGGCGATCCGGGGGTAATCGTCACCGGCTCGCAGGACGTGTGGGCGAAGCTCGCCCGCTGTTGCATGCCGATGCCGGGGGACGCGATCACAGGTTTCGTCACACGGGGTAAGGGCGTGTCCGTACATCGCCACGACTGCCAGAACCTGGCGATCCTGCGTGCGGCGCCGCACGACCGGACCATTGCGGTCGAATGGGCCGCATCCTCGGGTTCGGTGTTCCTTGTCGTCATCCAGGTCGAGGCGCTGGATCGTGTCCGTCTACTGTCCGACGTGACCCGGGTGCTGACCAACCACCACGTCAACATCCTGTCCGCGTCGGTGACGACTACAAAGGACCAGATTGCGATCAGCCGGTTCACCTTCGAGATGGGGGACGCAAAGCACCTGGGACACATCCAGGATGCGGTGCGATCGATCGAGGGCGTGCACGACTGCTATCGGGTCACCTCGGGCGTGCGGTGCTGATCATGATTGCATCGTCCGGCTATGCGGCGGTTCCCGCCGGTGGGAACCGATTGTTCCGCGTACGACATCGATGTTGCCGCGGCAGACGGTCGTCGTCCGCCGCGGTATGGCTCGCCGGCCAGTTGCGCGCTGAGATCTGGTAAGGGGGGCGCTGTGGACGCCGAGATCGTAGGTGCCGGTATGCAGGGCGCGGCGTTGCCCGCGCGGATGGAACGGGCTGGCGGGGGCTGGCCGGCCGGAGAAGCTGACGGTGCCGGCGGGGGAGAGGAAACCTCGCGTACGCTTGCCGCCGCCCGGCTGGCCACTGCCCGCTTGGCCCATCTGGGCCGCTGGATGGCGGCGGTCCGCAGCACGCCGCCGGTGCCGCCGGAGCTGCGCGAAGTGACCGATGCGCACTGTCTGCATCATCCCAAGGCCGACATCGGCCTCATCGTCCACGCATACGACGTCGCGAACCGGCAGCATGCCGGTCAGGAGAGACACAGCGGCGACCCGTACATCACCCACCCGCTCGCGGTCACCGAGATTCTCGCCGAACTCGGGGTGGATACCACCACGATCGTCGGGGCATTGCTGCACGACACCGTCGAGGACACCCCCTACACGCTGGAGGCCGCCGCCGCGGATTTCGGCCTTGAGGTCGCCAACATCGTCGATGGGGTGACCAAGCTCGACAAGATGCGTTTCGGCGACGCGGCCGAGGCCGAGGCGGAGACCCTGCGGAAACTGATCGTCGCCCTTGCCAAGGACTATCGGGTTCTTGTCATCAAGATTGCCGATCGTCTCCACAACATGCGGACTCTCGGCTTCAAGTCGGCGCCCAAGCAGGCGCGCATCGCCCGGGTGACCCTCGAGATCCTCGCGCCCCTGGCGCATCGGCTCGGCGTGAGTGTGATCAAGAGGGAGTTGGAGGACCGTTCGTTCGCAGTCCTGTATCCCGGCGAGTACCGGCGGATACAGGAGATGGTCGACGACTTCAGCGCCGCGGAGCGCGCCTCCGGCCAGGTTGCCGCTATCGTCGCCGCGCTGCAGGGCGGTCTTGAGGATGCTCGCATCAACGCCCGGGTCTCGGTCAGGACGAGCCACCTCTTCTCGATCTACAAGCGGGCGCAGGAGCGCGGCTTCCAGGCGCGTGACTACAACGACATCGCCCGGGTGCTGATCCTCGTCGATTCTGTCACTGACTGCTATGAGACGCTCGGGGAAGTGCACGCCATGTGGCGCCCGGCGCCCGGACGGCTACGCGACTTCGTGGCCACCCCCAAGTTCAACATGTACCAGTCCCTGCACACGACGGTGGTGGACTCGGCGGGCAAGCCCGTCGACATCCAGATTCGTACCGACGCCATGCACCGTCTCGCGGAAACCGGGATCATCGCACGGCCGGTCGGGCCGTCCGCGGACGGCGCCCGCCTGGAAGGTCTGGCATGGCTGCACAGCCTCCTCGACTGGGAGGGTGAAGCAAAGGATCCGGGTGAGTTCATCGAGTCGCTGTCGGCGGATCTCGACTCGGACGAGGTCCTCATCTTCACGCCCAAGGGCAGGATCATCGCCCTACCCGCGAGGTCGACGCCGGTTGATCTGGCCTACGCCGTCCACACCGAACTCGGCCACCGTGCCATCGGTGCTCGCGTCAACGGCAGGTTGGTTCCGCTGCACACCCGCTTGCGTAACGGTGACGTCGTGGAAATCCTGCGGTCCGGCCTGCCGGGCGCCGGTCCGTCCGAGGACTGGTTGGATTTCGTCAAGACGTCCCGCGCCAGAGTGAAGATCCGTCGCAGGACGACGAAGCAGCGGCGGGACGCCGACACGATCTCTCCTGCCACCGGGCCTGACACCACCGGGCCTGACACCACCACCGATCCCGGCGGGCTGGCGGCGGGCGCCATGGTGCCCA
>NZ_CAUVXO010000023.1:3538-8988 GCF_963555865.1 Protofrankia sp. Cr1 | reverse complement strand
CTGGCCGACTCGACCGTTCTGGCCGACGAGGTCGGCCCGTCGCACCGGCCCGATCCCGGCGGGGATCGAGCCCACCGGCCCTCGGCGCGGCCCGCGGTGTCGCAGCCGCAGCTGCCGCGGGGTCGCGTTCGTTCGCAGACCTGGGCGGGGTTGGCCGCGGTTGACGGCCGGCCGGACGTCCCGGTACGTCTTGCGCGCTGCTGTCTGCCCCTGCCGGGGGATAACGTGGTCGGCTTCACCACCACGCACAGCCCGGCGGTCTCGGTACACCGGCAGGAATGCGCGAACGCGGCGGACGTCCGTGGGGATCGGCGCCGGGTCGCGGTGACCTCCTGGATTCCCACCACGACGGCGACCTTCCCCGCCGAGATCGCGGTCGAGGCATTTGACCGGTATGGCCTGCTTGCGGACATCACCGAAATGCTGTCGGACGCGTCGGCTGCCGTGCGGTCCGCGTCCACCATCACAGCCGAGGACAGGGTGGCCCGGGCCCGATTCACCGTCGAGGTCGCCGGGCCGGCGCAGTTGGACGCGGTCCTCGCAGCCGTACGGACGGTGGGTGGCGTGTATGACTGCTACCGCACCGGCGGAGTTCGAGCCGATCCCTGCGCTTAGTGGTCGGCGCCGGGCGGTACTACGTTTCTGCTTGTTACCTATGGTAATCAGCTGTTCGTTCGTTTCCGTCGTTCTGTGGAGAAATGACGCAAACAGCACTCGGCGTGCCCGGCCCACGGTGAGCGCCCGTCTGCCGAATGGAATGCCCGGAATCCAGTGCCGACTGCAGTCACCGTAAATTTGTCAGTGGACCCTCCCGTTCGATGTAGAGTATGTTGTTCATGCGCCGATTGATCGGGGGAGTTCGTGGGCCATCTGCAGGCCATGACCAGCATTGATTCGTCTGAAGCGGCGGAGCGGATCGGGCGTCTGCTGGTGGAGCGTCGACTTGCCGCCTGTTTTCAGGTTCTCGGCCCGATTCGCAGCACCTACCGATGGCGCGGCGAGATCGAGCAGGCGGACGAATGGATATGTCTGGCGAAAACGACAACTGAGCGATTTGCCGAGTTGGCGCAGGAGATCGCCCAGGCGCACCCGTACGAGACGCCGGAGATCATTGCGACGCCGATCGTCCACGGGCTCGGTGACTATCTGGACTGGATCACCGCCGAGACGGCGCCGTCCACGCGCTCAGGCCAGCACCCGTAGCTGCTCGTCGAGGTCCCGTACAGGCTGTGTCTCCCGCCACGGCCGGAGTTGATCGCGGACCTGTCGGACCCGGGCCAGCCCCAGCGAGAAGTCCGTCTGCGCCACGATCGCGAGCGCGTCCGCGGCCAGTTGGCATGCCTGGTCGGGCTCCCGGCGGTGGATGTGCACCTCGGCGAGGGTGGCGAGCAGCAGCGAGCGCTTTTTCGTGGCGGTCGGGCTGGTTGGCGACAGACTCTCGGCCGCGGCCGCGTAGGCGGCGTCCGGGCGGCGTAAGCGGGTGAAGGTCGTGACCTTCATCCCGTTGAGGCGGGGGCGGTCGAAGAACTGCGTCCATACCCGGTCCTGCGCCGGATCGGCCCGATCGTAGGCGTCGCCGGCCCGCTCGAGCGCGCGCAGCGCCGCGCCGCTGTCCCCCCGGGAAGCCTGTTCCTCGGCCTCGCGAGCGGCCAGCCACGCACGGGTCATCATGCTGCCGCCGAGCGCGGCTCGGCGCTGCGCCTCTGTCAGTAGTGCACAGGCCTGGTCCGGGCGCCCGGCCATACCCGGTTGATAGCTTTCGTACCCGAGCACACATGCCCACAGGGCGTTGTCATCGGCCTCGCGGGCGGCCTCGACCGCGACCCGGTAGTAGGCGAGTGCCCGCGTGTTGTCGCGCATGTCAAAGGCGAGCCACCCGGCGAGTGCCGCGGCCTCGCCGGCAGTGGCGGCCAGGTCACGGCGTACCGCCGACCGTGGTGAGGTCTCCAGCAGCCGGCTCAGCGTCACCAGATGCGTGGTCACCTTGTCCATGAGGGCCCGGGCCGGGACCCGTTCCTCCAATCCGAACAGACCCGCCGTGCGCGCGGACAAATCATCGACAATCGACGGGGTGACCACGGCCTGCTGCCGAAGGGCCGCGGAAAGCCGATCCCAGGGCTCGGTGTCGAAGGTGACCGGTGTGACCGCGACGCCCCCGGCTGCCGCGACCATCCGTAAGAAGGAGCGCCGCTCCACGCTCGTTTGGGGCTGTCCCGGATCGCGGCCCGCCTCCGGATCGGTGCGGACCCGGGTCATCGTTTCGTCGTCGATGAAGCCGAGTTCCCCAGAACTCCGGTGGAATAGCGCGCGCAGCAGCCGTTGGTAACGAAGGCTGGGCTTCTTGTCGCCCTTCTCCCACTTGCAGACCATATTGCCGGTGACGCCTGCCTCGCGTCCTTCGTGGATGACGGCGAAGCGTCGCAGCTCGGTCGCGAGTCGTTCCTGCGACCAGCTTCTCTCCTCGCGACAGGTTCGCAACCGGGTGTTGGGGATGCGTTCCGGGGGATTCGATACGGCGGGCGAAACCGCCCTGGCTGGCGCTGTCATCTTCCGTCTCCCCCAGATGGCGTGCTCGACAAAGGCAGCTTATCCCGTCGTCCTGGACATCCGACTTGCACCCACCCGGCCGTCCGGACAAGGGCTCGGACAGTTCGGCGCCGGCCGCCGTTTGGTTCGGACGCCTTTCCCCGTGATTTCACTGGAGGCCGTCAACGCGTCACCACTGACCACCACCGAGCGCCGCTGGAAATGTCAAGGTGCGGTGGCGAGAAGCGCTCGGTCCATTGTGTCCATGACTCGCCAGATGTGATCGGTACTATAAGTAGATATTTGTGTGTGGAAGCCGGTACATCAGGTGATATCGGGACCGGTTTACCGGTGGCTGCGGGCGCAAGTATCGATCATGTGATGCCGGCCGCTCGCGGTGACCGTGCCCGGGTGCCCTCGGTGACCGCTTAGAGTCTCACTCTGTGAGCGCCGGCCCCCAACCCAGCACCCCACCGGTATCGTCTGGTGGCCATCCGCTACGAACGTGGCAGCGGGCCGCCCTCGCGGCATACCAGGCCAGGACGGGTGCCGGCGCGCGCGACTTCCTGGCGGTCGCCACGCCGGGTGCCGGCAAGACGACCTTCGCGCTGCGGGTCGCCTCAGACCTTCTGCGCGACGGCGTGGTGCGCGCGATCACCGTGGTGGCCCCGACCGAACATCTGAAACGACAGTGGGCACAGGCGGCCGCCGCGACGGGCATCGCGCTCGACCCGACCTTCCGCAACACCGCCGGGGCAACCTCGTCGGATTACACCGGTGTCGTGCTGACCTACGCACAGGTGGCGGCCCATCCGGCCCTGCACCGGCTGCGCTGCGAGCGACGCCGCACGCTGGTGATCCTGGACGAGATCCACCACGCCGGTGACGCCCGGTCCTGGGGGGATGCGGTCCGCGAGGCCTTCACACCCGCAACCAGACGGTTGGCACTCACCGGAACGCCGTTCCGGTCAGACGTCAATCCCATTCCCTTCGTGACCTATCTCCCCGGTCCAGATGGCGTGACCCGCAGCGTTTCGGACTCCTCCTACGGGTATGCCGACGCGCTACGTGACGCCGTTGTGCGTCCCGTGCTGTTCTTGGCCTATTCCGGGGAGATGTCCTGGCGGACCAGCGCCGGGCATGAGCTCTCAGCCCGTCTCGGCGAGCCGCTGAACAACGAACAGACCGCCGCCGCATGGCGCACGGCACTTGACCCGCGTGGCGATTGGATCCCCGCGGTGCTGGCCGCCGCGGACACCCGCCTGGGCCAGGTACGCGTCGGCGGAATGGCGGACGCGGGCGGGTTGGTGATAGCCACCGATCACGCGAACGCCCGCGCCTACGCCGCGATCCTGCGCCGAGTCAGCGCAACCGAGCCGGTGGTCGTGCTCTCCGACGATCCCGCGGCCAGCTCGAAGATCGAGGCTTTCCGGGGTTCGAGGGACCGTTGGATGGTCGCGGTCCGAATGGTCAGCGAGGGCGTGGACGTGCCGCGCCTGGCTGTCGGGGTCTATGCCACGTCCGTGGCCACGCCACTGTTCTTCGCTCAGGCGGTGGGTCGCTTTGTGCGGGGCCGGGGCCGTCCCGAGACGGCGTCGGTCTTTCTGCCCAGCGTCCCGGCGCTGCTCGCGCTGGCCAGTGAGATGGAGGTCCAGCGCGACCACGCCCTCGACAAGCCACTGCGCGAACCGGATGCGTTCGACGACGAATCACTTCGCGAGGCCAACCGGCGCCGCGACACCCCTGACCTGGTGGACCGGTCGTTCACCGCACTCGGTTCGTCCGCCCACCTCGATCGGGTGATCTTCGACGGTGGCGAGTTCGGCACCCAGGCCGCGGCCGGTTCCGCCGAGGAGGAGGACTTTCTGGGCCTTCCCGGGCTGCTGGAACCGGACCAGGTCGCGGTGCTGCTCAAGCAGCGGGAGGCGGCCCAGCAGGCCGCCCGGCGCAAGCAGGAGCGCACCGGGCGTTCCCCGTCCGCATCAGGGGCACCCGATGTCCCCGGCCAGCCCGGTTCGCAGGTCCGGCCGGACCTGCGTGCCGACGCCACCGGCGAGGCTTCGGCGGACGACCGTCCCACCCATGAGGTGATCACCGAGCTGCGCCGGGAGCTGAACCGGCTCGTCGCAGCCCACCACCACCGCACCGGGCGGGCGCATGGGATCATCCACGGTGAGCTGCGGCGTACCTGTGGCGGGCCGGCGACGGGCCAGGCCAGCGCCGCGCAGCTACGGGCGCGCATCGACACCGTCCGCCGCTGGGAGAAGTAGCGGTCCGCGTCCCGTCATCCACCCCGCGTCCGCCGCCCGTCATCCACCCCGCTGCCCGTCTCGTTCCCCGCGTCCGCCGTCCCATGGTGTGACGAGTGGAAGATTGACAGCCTAAAAAGCTACAAATCGGACGCATGGTGCACGTCAACCTTCCACTCGTCATGGTGAGCCCCTTCCGCGATGCCCTGTGTTTGCGGGATGCCCTGTGTTCCACGGTCTGGCTACCTCACGGCGTGAGGGCCGAGCGGACAGCCTCGACCACATCCATGGGTCGGCTCCAGACGTCGTCCCAGGTAAAGCGCAGTATCCGAAAACCCGCTGTGACGAGGAGATTCTGTCGACGTCGGTCCCGGACGCCGTCGGACCATGCCTCGTGGTGAGTTCTGCCGTCCGCCTCGAGGAGGAGGCCGCGGTCCGGGAACGCGAGATCGACTCTGCCGATGATCTTTCCGTTGAGCGGCTGGACCTCGTACTGGCATACCGGAGCCGGTAGGCCGCAAAGGTGCAGGAGCAGGCGGAGCATCGTCTCCAGCGGGGACTCGGTCTTCGGCGAGACCAGTCCCAGCACCCGGCGGCCGTGGGCGACGCCTCGTCCCCGCGGAGCCTGCGCGAGGTCCATCGCGACCATGCCGAGCAGGTCCGGGTTGCGGTGGG
>NZ_CAUVXO010000023.1:1238-3277 GCF_963555865.1 Protofrankia sp. Cr1 | reverse complement strand
AGCCCCAGCGTCCGAACCCAGGCGGGCGGAGTCGAAAGCAGCGGGAAACCCAGCAGGTCGGCGGCGGAGGAATGGCTGATCACGGCTGTCGGACCCCACCGCAGCATGGCGGCCCGCGCAAGTACCCGCGTCGGCGTGGGTTCTGCGTTCTCATGGGCATTCACCAGGTAGACGCCCCGCAGGACGCAGCGCCAGCGGCCCCGCCGGATCATCGCGTCGATCGTGGCTCCGGACATACCGCTCGCGGTCAGCTGCGCACGTGAGAGCAGACCATCCTGGTTAGCGGCGAGCCGATCGAGATCCGGGAGCACACGGAGAGGATCTCGAAATATCCGGACGAGTGTGCCTTATCCACAGGAATCCGTCGGGCGAGGTGGGTTGTCACGGCGAGAAGATCCTTGTGTTACTGACGGTGCGGTCCTGACGAGTGGAAGGTTGACATCCCAGAGGGCCATAAATCGGACACAGGATGTACGTCTACCTTCCACTCGTGCCGGTCGCTCCAACGGGGTCTGGGTCAGGGGGGTCTGGGTCAGGCGGTCTGGGTCAGGGTCACGGATGTGATCTGCGCCTTGCTGACGGGGGCACCATCGGTGCTGCCTCCCTCGATGCCGGGGGAGGTGAGGGCGTCGAGGATGCTGAGACCATCGGTGATCTTACCGACTATCGTGTAGTTGCTTCCCAGCGCCTGCACACCGGCGGTGTTCGGGTCCTTGTAGATGAGGAAGAACTGGCTGCCGTTGGTGTTCGCACCGGCGTTGGCCATGGCGATCACGCCGCGGGTGTACGTGGCGCCGTTGGTGTTCTCGTTGGCGTAGGCGAAGCCCGGTCCGCCCTGGCCGGTACCGGTCGGGTCACCGCACTGCAGCACGAAGATGTTCTCGGCGGTTTCACGATGGCAGGGGGTGCCGTCGAAGTACTTGGCACTGGCCATGGTGAGCAGGGCGTGGACGGTGCAGGGAGCCTTCGCCGCGTCCAGCGCTGCCTTGATCGTGCCCTTGTTCGTGGTGATGACCATCGTGGCGGGGGACTGGTCGACGGTGCCGGCCGCCGTGGGCAGGCTCACCGGCCGTGACGGATCCCGGCCGTCCGAGGTGTAGGTGCAGGGGCCGACCTTCGTCGACGCGGGCGCGGCGGACGCCGCGGATGACGGTGACCCGGATGGCACCGCAGATGCGGACGGGGTCGCCGATGCCGACGCTGAGACGGTGGCCTTGTCGTCGTTACCGGCGAACAGCAGCACCCCGGTGACCGTGCCGGTGAGTACTACCACGACGCCCGCGGCGATGACGGCGATCAAGCGCTGGCGGCGGCGTCGCTCAGCCGCGCGGCGTTCCGTCTGGCGGGTGATCCTCGCGGCGGCAAGCTCGCGCCGTCGCCGCGTCTTGGACGTCACCACCTGTCGGTCTCCTTGGTTCCTTGGGGCCGCCGGCGCCGCGACAGTATCCATGATCGCGTCGCCCTCGGCTGGCTGGCCGTTCCGGGTACGGGCGGCTTCGTCCGGCTCCGGTGAGGGTCTGTTCATGGAGAGTACTAGGCCCGTCCGATGGATCTCCGATCGCGCGGATCGATGCCCACCGGGCAGGCCAGGGAGGCCGATGGGGTGCCGACGGTGATCCGTTGTGTTAACCGGATGTTCACGATTTTCTGCTGTGTGAGACTCCTCTCCATCGCTCGTATGAAACCTATTCTGTGGATGGTCCCCAAGGGGTTCGTCCACGAGGAGTGCCGTGTCGGAGATTATCTTGACCTTGGTGGCGGAAGCGCTCAGCGCCGCCGTGTTCGCACTCGTAGCCTCGCTGTTCCGACGGTGGCGGGCATCGGCTACCCACGCGGCCTGATGGACATGCGGCCTGATGGACACGGTGTCTGACCGGCGCGCTGTCTGACCGGGCACGGTGTACTGAGCGACCCCTGCGTCGCCACCGCCCACCGCCCACCGCGAGCTGAAGACCGGCCACATGCCGGTCCTTGTATTGATGGTCATATAATCGTTGCGGTGAGTACCACTCTCCTTGATCCACGCATCTACTGCCGGT
>NZ_CAUVXO010000023.1:0-614 GCF_963555865.1 Protofrankia sp. Cr1 | reverse complement strand
AGGCTTCGGCGGGCGCGTCCGGTGAAGTCTGGGCCTCTCGTCGCATCTCGGGCCCTCCGCGGGTGGGAGCCTGTCGACGCCCCTGCGACGCTGATTCGCCGCCACGGCTGTGCTGGGCTACATAGGTGCCCACGCCGATCGCCGCTGCGATCGGCCACTCAACGACCTCCGCCACGGCAAGCGCACCCAGGCCGAGGTAGAAGGCGGTCTGGGCTGGTGATGGCAGCCTGACCGGACCCACCTTCATGCTCGTACCCGGAGCGCGGGGCACCTCAAGGCGGGCCGTCGCGAACGGTGTCCGCAGCGTCGCCGTGTGCGGGCGTCCCGCTTCGCGTTGCCCTGCGTCGCGGGCGTGACCGTTGTCGACATTTTGATCGTCACGCTCCTCCCTGGCTGCCGCGGCGGTGGTGCCGTTGTCCCGTGCCGTGTCCTGTGACTGGTCGTCTGTCCTGCTAGGCATCGGACCTCCTTTCCGTTATGTGTTCATCCTCCCGCAGGGGAACCACAGGTAAACGGGAGATCTCAAAATCGAAACCTCCACCTTTCTTTGAGGCAAATTTTTTACTTTCCGTCAAGTTTGCATCACTTTTTGAATCAATCTTTTGCTCGCGATT
>NZ_CAUVXO010000022.1:27203-30354 GCF_963555865.1 Protofrankia sp. Cr1 | reverse complement strand
GGGTGGGCCGGTTGCCGGGGGGAGCCCGACCTTCGTCGGTGCCAGGACGGGGACGGTGGTCCCCCGCGGCGGGAAACGTCTTTCCGTCGTTGTTTCCCGAAAGTCCCGTCAAAGGTGTTGTCCGCGCAATTGCCGACGCTTTTCCCGCACGTCCGAGGATATATGTGACGGTGCTGTTGTCGAATTCAGCGTGACGTGCACCGCCCCCTTTACGAGATGGCGATTTGACACCGCGAAACACCGCTGAATCAATGCCTCCGTATAAGAAGGACGGGCGAGCCGCATGGCTCGCTCTACCCACTGTAGAACAGCGGGTACGCACCCTCGCCGACCGTCGGTCATTGAGGAGGTCCACGTACGTGGCCAAGCAGATTCAGCATCTGGACCGGGTGGCAATCCGGTTCGCCGGTGACTCCGGCGACGGAATGCAGCTCACCGGCGACCGTTTCGCCTCCGAGACCGCCATCCTGGGAAACGACCTGTCGACCTTGCCCAACTACCCCGCCGAGATCCGCGCCCCATCGGGCTCGTTGCACGGCGTGTCCAGCTTCCAGGTGCATTTCGCGGCCCATGACGTCCTCACCCCCGGTGACTCCCCGGACGTCCTGGTGGCGATGAACCCGGCTGCACTGCGCGCCAATCTCGCCGATCTGCCGCCGAATGCGGAGATCATTGTCAACACGGATGAGTTCACCACGCGTAACCTTGAGAAGGTTGGTTACACGAGCAATCCGCTGGAGAACGACTCGCTCGACGGGTACACGGTGCACCGGGTGCCGCTGACCACCGCGACCGTCGCCGCGCTCGCCGACATCGACGTCTCCAAGAAGGACGCCGAGCGGGCGAAGAACATGTTCGCTCTCGGGCTGCTGTCGTGGATGTACAGCCGGCCCACCGAAGGTACGGTCGAGTTCCTCAAGCAGAAGTTCGCCAAGAAGCCGCAGCTGGCCGCCGCGAACGTGGCCGCGTTCCAGGCCGGTTGGAACTACGGTGAGACCACCGAGGACTTCGCCGTCCGCTACGAGGTCAAGCCCGCGAAGCTGGTACCCGGCACCTACCGCAGCGTCAACGGCAACTCGGCGCTCGCCTACGGTCTGGTCGCGGCTGGTCTGCGCGCCAACCTGCCGGTCTTCCTCGGCGCCTACCCGATCACCCCGGCATCGGAGATCCTGCACGACCTGTCGGGATACAAGCGGTACGGCGTGACGACCTTCCAGGCCGAGGACGAGATCGCGGCGGTCGGTTCGGCGCTCGGTGCCTCCTACGGCGGCGCGCTCGGTGTCACCTCGACCTCCGGCCCGGGGCTGGCGCTCAAGACCGAGACCCTCGGCCTCGCGGTGATGCTGGAGCTACCGCTGGTGGTCGTGGACGTGCAGCGGGCCGGTCCGTCGACCGGTCTGCCGACCAAGACCGAGCAGTCCGACCTGAACATCGCCCTGTTCGGCCGGCACGGTGAGGCACCGCTCGCGGTGATCGCCGCCCGCTCCCCGGCGGACTGCTTCGACGCGGCGCTGGAGGCGGCGCGGATCGCGCTGACCTACCGGATGCCGGTCATCCTGCTCTCCGACGGATACCTGGCCAACGGTTCCGAACCGTGGCGGCTGCCGGACCCGGCCGACCTGCCCGACCTGCGGGTGGAGTTCGCGACCGAGCCCAACGGGCCGGACGGGACATTCCTGCCGTACCTGCACGACCCGCACACGCTCGCGCGTCCCTGGGCGGTGCCGGGCACACCGGGTCTGGAACACCGCGTCGGCGGGTTGGAGAAGGCCGACGGCACCGGCGCGGTGTCCTATGTGCCGGCCGACCACGACGTGATGATGCGGCTGCGCGCCGCCCGGGTCGAGGCGATCGAGGTGCCCGATCTGGAAGTCGAGGACCCATCCGGCGAGGCTCGGGTGCTGGTGCTCGGCTGGGGTTCCACCTATGGGCCGATCGGCGCGGCCTGCCGCGTGCTGCGGGAAGGCGGGGTGGCCATCGCCCAGGCACACCTGCGTCACATCGCGCCGATGCCGAAGAACGTCGGCGCGGTACTTGCCGGCTACGACCGCGTCGTCATCCCGGAGATGAACCTCGGCCAGCTCGCCCACGTGGTACGTGAGCGTTACCTGGTCGACGTCGTCTCCTACAACAAGGTCAACGGCCAGCCGTTCACCTCGGCCGAGCTGGAGACGGTCCTCGGAGAGGTCGTGCGTAATGCCTGAAGTGCCCGTCAAGCTCACCGCCAAGGACTTCCGGTCGGATCAGGAGGTCCGCTGGTGCCCGGGCTGCGGTGACTTCGCGATCCTGTCTGCGATCCAGTCGTTCATGCCGGAACTGGGCATTCCGCGCGAGAACGTCACGTTCGTCTCCGGGATCGGCTGTTCGTCGCGTTTCCCGTACTACCTCAACACCTACGGCATGCACTCGATCCACGGTCGGGCGCCGGCGATCGCGACGGGTCTGGCGGTCAGCCGGCCGGACCTGTCGGTGTGGGTGGTCACCGGTGACGGTGACGCCCTGTCGATCGGCGGCAACCATCTCATCCACGCGCTGCGCCGCAACGTCAACATCAAGATTCTGCTGTTCAACAACCGTATCTACGGGTTGACCAAAGGTCAGTGCTCGCCCACGTCGGAATTCGGCAAGGTCACCAAGTCGACGCCGGCCGGCTCCCGCGACACCCCGTTCAACCCGATCGCGCTGGCGCTCGGCGCCGAGGCGTCATTTGTGGCGCGCACCATCGACTCCGACCGCAAGCACCTGCAGTCGGTGCTGCGTGCGGCCGCCGCACACGAAGGCAGCGCGTTCATCGAGATCTACCAGAACTGCGCCATCTTCAACGACGGTGCGTTCGACGTGCTGAAGGACCCGGCCAGCCGCGACTCGGTGCTGGTCCGCCTTGAGCACGGCAAGCCGATCACGTTCGGTGGCTCGGGGGAGAAGTGTGTGGTGCGTGAGCCGCGTGGTTTCGGGCTTGAGGTCGCCGACACCGCCCACGTCCCCCGTAGTGAGATCATCGTCCATGACGAGACGGTGGAGGGCCCGGCCTACGCCTTCACCCTGTCCCGGTTGTCCGACTCCGACCTGAGCAACACCCCGATCGGGGTGTTCCGTCGGGTGGGGCGGCCCACCTACGAGGCCATGGTGGCGGAGCAGAACACCTCGGCCC